>JAYUBA010000220.1:0-2385 GCA_043741075.1 Frigoriglobus sp. | reverse complement strand
CCCCGGCCACCCACCTACGGCGCGAGGCGGTCGCGCGCCCACCCGGCCGGCGTGCGGGTGAAGCGGATGCGGTCGTGCAGGCGGCTCCGCCGGCCCTGCCAGAACTCGATCGCGTCGGGCAGGACGCGATACCCGCCCCAGTTCGGCGGGCGCGGCGGGTCGCCGTCCGGGTACTTCGCCATCAGGTCCGCGTGCGCCGCTTCTAACACTTCGCGCCCACTAATGACGGCGCTCTGCGGCGAGGCCCACGCCCCGAGGCGGCTGCCGAGCGGGCGCTTCACGTAATACTCGTCCGACTCCGCCGCGGTCACGACCTCGACCGTGCCTTCGACGCGGATTTGCCGTTCGAGCTGGTGCCACAGGAAGACAAGCGCGACGTGCGGGTTCGCCTCCATCTCGTGGCCCTTGCGGCTGTCGTAGTTGGTGAAGAACGTAAATCCGCGCTCGTCCAGCGCCTTGAGTAGCACCGCGCGCGCGGACGGGACGCCGTCCGGCGTGCAGGTGGCGAGGACGAACGCGTTCGGGTCAGACAACTCCGCCGCGACCGCCTGCCCGAACCAGTGGTGGAACAGCGCGAACGGGTCGGTGCCCGCGTCGGCTTCGGTCAGCCCGCCGGTGGAGTAGTCCCTCCGCAGGTCGGCGAGCGACGGCTTCGGGTCACTTGGCATTCGCGGTCTCGCTCTTCTTCGACTCCAGGCCCGCGTGATTGACCGCAGCCACCTCGTATTTATCTCCGGCTTTCCCGGCGGCGTCGGTGAATGCGAACTTGGGTGCCTTCGGCACCGGCTCGTCGCCGTAGTTCCACGCCTGCACGAAGCCCATCCCATTCGCTTTCGGCTTCTCGTCGCCGATGGTCGCGAGCTTCTCGCCGTTCTTGTACACGACGATCTGCTTCAGCCCGCTCTCGATGTCTGCGGTGGCGCTCCACGTGAGTAGCACCCCAAGCTCCCCGGCTACCGCTTTCACCCCGGTGGGCGCGGCGGGCGGGGTGGTGTCCTTCACGTCCCCGGTCTTGCAGTACTCCTGCCACGCCTTCGCGAACTCCTCGTCGATCAGCCAACTCATGTCGTCCAGTCCGCGGCGCACGCGGACATCCATGATTTCGAACTTCTCCGGGTCGCCGAGCCACGCGTTCGTCTGCACCGGGTTCAGCTTCATGCCCCCCTTCGGCAGCCGGGCCGCGAGCGTCTTGTCGAAGAATCGCACGGCGAGCGCCCGCGAGTTGCGGCAGTCGTGCGAACTCTTGGGGTCGATGGCGATTGCCCACACCGCGCCCTTCGGCCGGTACTTGGCGAACGCGGCCTGCGAGTTCTTGTGGACGCTCGCGAACTGCCCGGTCTTCTCGCCCTCGCCGTAGTTGAACACGATCGGCACCAGTAGTGCCTTCTCGACGTACTCCGTGAGCGCCTGCGACCGGCCCCACACCGCGACCACGCGTTCCGGGTGCCGGTTGGTCATGTGGCACGCCCACAGCGACCCGCCGGAGTGGCCCCAGATCGCCCACGGCGCGGCTTCCAACTCCAAGTGCTTGCTCTCCGTGGCGAAGTGCTTGAGCGCGTCGAAGAACGCCCGCTCCGAACCGTTGGCCGGGTCGAACCAGTCCTTGCACTCTTTGTCCTGTTGGAAGTGCGAGCCGAGTAACGCCGCGTCGTACTTCGCGGCGAGCGCTTGCCATTGCAGGTCGTCGGCGTGATCGACACCCTTGCGCCCGCACCCGTGCTGGCGGACGATCACCGCGCGAATCGTCTTCACACCGTCCGGCACCCACAGTCGGAAGTCGGCCGACTTGTACTTCTCGCCCTCCTTCGGCGGCTGCGCGACATCGAACGTCGCCGCGAACGCGGACTGGGTGAGCAGAAGAAGCGCGGACGCGAGCGCGACGCGTAACATGGGCATCTCCGGTGAGAGGTTCAGCCATTATCCGGGGTTGGGGTTCGTGCGGCATCAGCGCCGCGGTATAGCACGACGAATCAGGGGAATGTGATGGCGGCCGAGAAGGCGCTGGCGATCGTGGTTCGCGGCACCGACTGGAGTGAGACCAGCCGGATCGCCACGCTGTTCACCCGCGAGTTCGGCAAGGTGCGCGCCCTCGCGAAGGGCGGGCGGCGGCTGAAGTCGAACTTCGACGTGGCCTTCGACCTGCTGACCGTGTGTCAGATCATGTTCATTCGGAAGGCGCACGGCGGCCTCGACCTGCTCACCGAGGCGCGACTGGAGGAGCAGTTCCCGGCGCTGCGGCAGAATCTGCCGGCACTGTACGCGGGTTACTACGTCGCGGAACTGCTCGCCGACGGCACGCAGGACTACGACCCGCACGTTCCGCTGTTCGACGCGGCCGTGGAAACGCTGCGGTCACTCGGAAGACCTACCCCCCCGGCCCCCCTC
>JAYUBA010000219.1:0-7942 GCA_043741075.1 Frigoriglobus sp. | reverse complement strand
TCTTCGCCGTCTTCTCTTCGAGCAGAGTGAGTTCGACCGCGGGCACGATGCGGCCGATCGCCTCCGGATCGCGTGCGAACGGCTCGACCGCGAGCACCTCGCTCCAGCGCTTCAGGAACGCCGCGTCGATGCCGTGCTTCTTCGCCGCGCCTTCGGCGGTCAACGTCTTGTCGTTCGCCGCTTCGACCGCCGCCGTGAGGTACTTCGCGCTGTTGGCGAACACCGACGGGTAATCGACCTCGAACGCCGGTCCGAACGTGTCGTAATCGCGGAGCAGGAGCGGCGGCTTGCCCGCACCCTCGAACCGCGGGCGCGACCACACGATGTCACCCGTTGTGCCGCTTGCGGCTTCACGAGCAGCAAGATAGAGCGTCACCTCGGACTGCCCCGGCACCGGCTTGACCGCGAGGCGCAGCGGGGCCGACTCCGCCGCCGGCGGATCGACCGGCACCTGTCGCGTCAGGCTGTCGATCGGTGCGCCCGCGCCCGCGCCTTCGCCCCACTTCGCCTGAACGTAACTGCCGATGCGAACCGTCCGCCAGAGTGCCGTTTGCTGCGCGATCACCGCCGCCGCGAGCGCGGGAACGTCCGGGGCGGTCGCGGTGCGCCACTTCGCGCGGATCGAATCGAGCGGGTGCGACGGTGTCTTGTCGGTGAGCGTTTCCCACAGCGCGCGGAGGTACTTCTCGTTCACCTTCTCCTTCGCCGCGACCTCCGCGAACTTGCCGGCCGCGAGCGCGTCGCGATTGCGCACGGTGGCGAGCAGGTACGCTTGCACGGGCAGCTTCCCGTCGGCGGGCGCGAGGGCAGCGTAGAACGTCCGCAGCGCCGCGGTGCCCTCGTCGGTCCAGTCGCGGCGCGTCTTCGAGGGCGAGAAACGGAACCCGTCCGGCAGCAGTACGACGTGGTCGGCGATGTCCTTCGACGCGTTGAGGTACTTGGTGAAGAGCGCGGGCGAGATGTCGGTGAGCGCTTCCGCCGCGTTGGTGAAGCCTTCGCCCGCGGCACCGTCGGCGGGGAACTCGCGCGTCGGCTGAAGATCGACGCCGGTGAGGTCGCGAACCGTGTAGTTGTACTCCGCGTTGCTCAACCGCCGGAGCGGGACGCGGCCCGGATCGCCGGAGCGCGCCTTCGCCTCCGCGTCCAGGAACGTGCGGACCCACGCGAGCAGTTGCTTCTTCTCCGCCGCGGTCGGCTGCGGCTTGTCCTTCGGCGGCATCTCGCCCGCTTCGATCTGCTCGATGATCCCCTGCCACACCTTCACGTCGCCCCGGATGTCGTCGAGGGTCGCGAAGCGTTCGAGGTCGAGGCTGCCCTTCTTTGCCTTCGTGGAGTGGCAACTCAGGCAGTACTTCTGGACGATCGGCCGGACGGCGTAGTCGCCCTTCGCGTCCGCGGCGGGCTTCTGCGCGGTGCCGTTACCGCCGCACGCCCACGCGACCAGCCCGAACCCGGCGACGAGCGGGAGTAACCGCGGGAGCGACCGCAGCTTGGGGGTGTCCATCGGATGAGTCCTGTCGAGTCGGGTGCGCCGGCGGCGGGGAGAAGTTCAGTATAGGCGCGGGAACGTGCCGACACGAGTCTCTGCGCGTTCAACGCGGAAGCGCTCCACGTGCGTTCGATCAGGACCGACAGGATCGCTTGTGCGTAAAGCCCCTGCCCTGCCTGACGCGAGCACGAGCGGCGACCCGTGGACCCGTCGCCGGCGCACGCCGGTCTTGTCGTCCCGCCGCGAGCCGCTTCAGGAACCTGTCAAGTTCGCCACCAACCCGGCCCGCAACTTTCGCGGTCCGTTCTCGATCGCCGGGCGCCATGGGCGCGTGCCGGAGTCCGAGCGTCGGGCCGTTATCACCCTTCGGCGTCGGTCCCGCAGGAGTGGAGCTTCCGCACCTTCGTCGGGTACGGCTTGGCGTACAGGAACTGGACCGAACAGCGTACCCGACCGGACGACCGTTGTGGTGCGGTTCTAACGGGTCGAAGCCGACGGGTAGCGAGTCGCGACCGACGGGAACGTCCCAGGTCAGGCGCCCGCTGCGCATGAGTAGCGGTACCGGGCGCCCGAGATCCCGAGTTGCCGATCAACCCTCGGCCGCGGCCCCCGCGGTCGCGCGGGCCAGCGCGAGGATCCGGTCCTCGGGCAGTTGCTCCGTCTTGACGAGCGACGGGGCCACCCGCACCGGGGTCACCTCCTGCTCCGTGGCGACGTGGAACTCGCCCGCCTTCTGCCCGGCCAGTCGCCCCACCGCGTCCCCCTTCGCGGCGGTCAGCACCGGGCGCAACTTCTCGATGCTCCGCGTCTCGGTCACCCGCCCCACCAGCCACGTCAGCACGTTCTCCCGGCACTTGTAGTCGAAGTCGCCGGGGTTCTGCGTCGCCAACATCACGCCCACCCCGGCCGAGCGGGCGCGCCTCAGCAGGTCGGTCATCGGCCCCTTCGTCGCCGGCTGGCGCAGGGCCGGCAGGTACTGGTCGGCCTCGTCGAAGAAGAACACCGCCTGGAGCCGGTCCGACGGGGCGCGGGCGCACCACCGGCCGACCGCGACCAGGAACTGGGCCACCCAAAAGTCCACTTGGTCGGCGCCCGCGAGGAACTTGGTGCTGACGACGGTCAGGCGGGTCCGGCCGGGTGTCGCGTGCGGCCCGGTGCCGAGGAGGGCGTCCACGTCCAGCGTCTCGCCGTCGTCGGCGAACAGTTGCCGGTTGTTCAGCCACAGCGTGAGCAGACGGTCGGCCAGCCTCTCGTACACCTGCGCCTTGAACCCGCCGACGCGGGCGACGAGCGCGTCGTCCTGCTCCTTCACCAGCGCGCGGAGCGCCGGCACGGTCACCGCCGCGCCGGGCACCTCGGCCAGCACCTGGATCGCCTGCACGAGGATCGCTAACTGTTGCCGGTCGGCGTCGGCGGTCTTGAACCCGAGCATGGCGCCCAGCGCCGCCGCCGCGTACCGCGCGAACTGCTCGCGGTCGGCTTCCGGCAAGTCGCCGAATCCGGGCGGGACGACCGGCAGCCCGAGCGGTCGGCCGGCCGCGGCGCCGGGGGTGAACAGGCGGATGTCAATCGCCGCCCGGAGCCGGTCGCGGTCGGGCGTGCGGGCGGGGTCGAGCGGCGGAACGGTCCACGCGGTCGGGTCGGCGTAGCGGGCGAGGTCGCCCTTGCGGTCGAGCAGCACGGCGGGGACGCCGCGGAGCAGGAGTTGTTCGATCAGGGCCAGCGCCGCGGTTGTCTTCCCGCTGCCGGAACCGCCGATGAACGCGGCGTGGCGCATGAGGTCGGCCGGCGGCAGTTCGACGCGGCGCGGGGCGACGCCCGTTGTCTGACCGAGGTGGAGCGGGCCGGTGGGCGGGGCGCTCGCGGCGGGCGCGGGTGTGCCTGCAACCGTCGCAGGCGAGACGGCCGGCGCGGCGGGGGCCGGCGGCGCGGGCGGGACCGTGGGCGGGACCACTGCGACGCGCGGGGTCGGGGCGGTCAGCCAGTTGAGGCACAGGATGTTCTGGAGGGCACGGAGTTCGCCGAGCGGGCGCGCCGCCCGCTGCCACGCGCGGAACCCCAGCTTCGCGCTATGCTGCGTGCGGAACACCTCGAACGCCAGCATCCGCCGCCACTCCGCGTTCTCGACCACTACCCTCCGCCCGTCCTGCTTCACCAGCTTCGCGATCTGTTGAACGATTTTCGCGTTTGGGGTCTTCGGGAACGGCGTGGAGCGGACCAGCGCGACCGGGAGTTCGCCGGCGCGAGTCGCGACCTCGGCCACCTGATTGGCGAGGCCATTCCCCTGTGGCTTCTTGTTGCACACCGCCACCAGCAACCGCTCGACCCCGCCGTCGGCCTGCTCCGCCTCCACCTCGATCATGTTCGGGGACTGGGTGTCCGGCCGCGGGTCGCCGAAGTGCAAGGGGTCGGGCCGTTCGTCCCCGCACGCCCGGATCGCGCCGGCCAGGACCGCGGCGAGGTCGTCCTCGTCGTCCGGCACGGCCCCCTTGAACGCGGAGTGGAAGTCGTTCCACAGTTGAACCAATCCCGCGTCGGGCACGATATCGGGTTCGACCTTCGTCGCGGCGCCGCCGAACGCCGGTTCGACCCACACCCCGGCTTGAATGCACCGCAGGTGGTGGCGGCGGAGGTTGTCGAGCACCAGGCGGGTGGGGAGGATCGCGAGCGGTACGAGATCGGCGTCGGTGAACGGAGCGATTTCCCCCTCGGGAGTGTCCACGCCGGCCGCGGCGAACAGGGTGTCGAGCCGCCGCGCCAGCATTGCGCGAATCTCCGCCGGAGTCCGCTGCGTGACAAGGCGTACCGGCTCGGGATCCCTCTCCAGCCGGTACTGCTTGCCGCCCCCGATCCCGCCCCGGTGCTTGGCGTAGTAGTCCTCCAGACACGCGATCACGACCACCGCGGTCGGCACCTGATCGGCAAGCGCGGTGACCACGTCCACCAGCTTGCGGAACCGCTCGGCCGGGAGCGACAGGTTCTCCATGTCCTCCAGTTGGTCGATGAGCAGGACGAGGGGCGCGCGGTGAACCGCCGTCGCGACGCGGGCCAGTTGCGCCAGCATCTGCTGCGGGTGTTCGTCCTGGGTGCGCGAGACGACGCCCCCCAGGAACCCCCGGTCGGCTGCGGTCATGTCCTCACACCGCAACCACATGAGCGCGCGGTTCCGCACCCGCGGGTCCGGCCGCTGGAGGTGGAGCAGAACCCGCAGCAGGTTCAGGTCGCACCCGGCGAACGCGGGCAGAGTGGCAACCCGGTCGGCGTACGCTTCGACGAGCGCGGCGGGGTCGGCCGACTCCTCCTGGCGGAACTTCGTCCGGTCGTCGGCGGCCAGGCCGGGCACCGCGTCGAGTGCGCCCGCAGCGAGCCGGGCCAGCCCGGTCCGGTCGCCCCCGTCGGGGTCCGGGTCGTATCGCTGTTCCAGCCCGTCGATCAGGTTCTGGAGCGCGTACCGGGCGTAGCTGCCGACCTCGGTGGTCATCGGCATGTACCCGCAATACCCCAGCCCGTCGCGGTGCGCGAGCGTGCGGAACGCGCGCATCAGGTGCGTCTTCCCGCTCCCGGCGACCCCGTGCAAGAGGAGCACCTTCCCGCCCAGCGGCGGCTTCGCCTCGGCCGCGCGCACGAGCAGCCGGCGAAACACGGCACGCTCTTCGACGTGAATCGCGTCCACGTCGAACGGGTCGGCCCGCCAGATCTCCGGGCAGTTGGCGACCGCGTGGAACACCTCGGGGGAGCGGCGGTCGCAGAACGCGCCCGCGCGCAGGTCGGCGGCGGTAACCGGGGCGACGGCGGTGGTCACGGGCGTGACTCCTCGATGAGAATGAAGTGGAACGTGGCCCCGGCCCAGGGGATGACAGAATCGGCCACCAGGGCGGCGTCCATCGACTGCACCATGTCGGCCGGTTCGAGCCGCATCAGCCCCCCGCGGGCCGCGGCGAGAAGCCCGGTCTTGAACGCGGCGAGCGACATCTTCGGGAACCCGTCCTCGGCCTGCGACTCGCGCCACACGGCGGCGATGAACGCCTTATTGTCCCCGAACCGCCCGGCCGGCGGCACGTCGCGCGCGATCCGCTTCACCGTCCCCGCGAACGCCGACAGGTCGAACGGTTCAGGGTCGGGAAGGATTGAATCTGCCGGCGGCGAATCGTCCGTTGCGCGGTCGGAAGGTTCGCGGAGCCAGCCCGCGACCACGGCCCGACGCAGGTCTTCGACCTTGTCGGACTTCGCGCCCGTCAGCTTGCGGGGGAACTGTTTCAACAGGTCGGCCTTCGACAGCCGTTCGCCGGCGCGAAGTTCGTCGCTCAACACCGCGCGGAAGAGGCCGGCGAGTGTGGCTTCGTCCGGTCGGCCGACGAGCTTGCACACGAGCGCTTCGAGGGCGGATTCTACCTTCGCGCCGGTCTGGAGGTCGTACTCGCGCCGAATGAGGTGCGCGGCGAGCGCGTCCGCGGTGGCGAGCTTCGCGGCGTCCGCGGCGGGCACGCCGAGCGCCCTGGGGAGGAGGTACTTCGTCCGAATCACCGCCCAGGTAGTGCCGGGCGGGAGCGCGTCCGCGCCGAGGTACGCCAGCGCGGCGGCGCGCCCGGCGACGGTCAGTTGCACGCCGCCGCGCGACCGAGGGCGCGGTTCGACCAGCCCGTCCGCGCGAAGCAGCCCGGACAGTTCGGCGTACTCGTCCGCGTTCGGCGGGCGGCCGAGTGCTTTCCCCACGTCCGCGCGCACGTCCCCGGCCGAGGGCGGCTTACCCGCCGTAACGGCCAACCGGGCGAGGACGAGGTAGCCGAGAGTGGTCCGCGCGGCGGGCGGGGCGGCGGTCGTCATGCAGGAACTCCCGCGGTTCGGAGGGCTACGGCGGCGAGGATGCGGTCGCGCACTTCTTCCAACCGCGGGATGATATCATCCGCGAGGAAGCGTAGTACAAGAAATCCGCGCCGCTGTAGCTCCCAGTCCTTCGCCCGGTCCCGCCGGTAATTCGCCTCGTCCCGGAAGTGGTAGTACCCGTCGATCTCGACGGCGATGCGCAGGTCGCGGGCGAGCAGATCGACCTCCGCGGCCCGCGGCCCGAACCGGAAGCCGGCGTCGGCGTTCAGCTCGAACCGGCCGGCGGTGTCGGGCAGGAGTTCGAGGAACTGGTACAGGAACCGCTCGGCGGCGCTGCGCGCCCGGTCGTCGTCCGCCTCACTGGCGGCGCGGGGCGCGACCGACGCGGCCGTCGCCAGCGCCGCCGCGAAGGCGTCGGGCACGCCACCGGCGACGACCGGCAGGACGGCCGGCGGGATCACGGGCGGTTCGATCCCGCGCGCGCGGAGAACGCGCTCGACGCCGGTTCGGTCCAACACCGGGAGGTCGATCGCGCCTTCCCGCAGGACGGCCTTCGTCCGACTGTCCGGCCCTTCGGCGAGATACCGCGCCCACACCTCGGCCGGGACCGCGATCCCGAGCGGGAGTGCCGGCACGCGCGTCGCCACCGCGACCGCCGCTGCTCCGGTAGCCCGGAACCACACCTCAATGCCGGCCGACGCGGGCGGGGTCAGCAAGACCGCGGGCAAGCCGCCCGCGGGTATCATTCCAGACAGGCCAGCGAGCACCGCGAGCGGGTCGCTCGCGCCGTCCGCGACCCACCGTTCGCTGCTCGGTGGGGAGCCGGAAACGGCCGCGTCGAGCGTGCGCCGGGCGAGCCGGGTCGCCTCGCCGGGCGGGAGCCGGGCGTCGTGGGCGGCGAAGAAGCGGTCGAGGTCGTGACGGGTCATGCCCGCGAGCGCGGCCCGGAGTTCGGCGGCCGGTGTTCCGGTGTGAGAGGCCAGGAATGCGCACGCATCGGCGCACAGGTCGCGCGCGGTCGATGCAGCGGGCGACGAGGGTGGCGACCGCGAAGACGCCCGCAGCCGGCCCGGCGATCACCGGGTGGCCGTGCGCGGTCGCCCACGCCCGGAACGCACCGGACGCGGCGCCGACGGGTCCGACCAGAACGGAACCGGTCGGAAGTCCGGCCGTCCGGCGGACGGCGTGACGATCGAGGATCAACTCGACCGCGTTGGGTTGAAGCGGAGGAGTTGTTACATCCACGGGTGTTGATGTGGCTCGCGGACGAATGCGGCGGAATCGGACGTGGTGATTGTACGTCGAACAGACCCGGAAGCCGATCCCGCTCAGGTGGGCGCGATCTTCGCGCGCCGGCCGGCCGCCTCGGTCGCGTTGGCAGGTATCGATTGCCCTCGGATGTCGGCCAAGAGCCGCTTCAGGCCTCTTGCGCCCGTCGGCCGGCGTGGCACACAGAAACACCCGGCTGAGTGGCTGGCCAGTACATGACCGCACGAGTTCTTGTGATAATTTCGCATTCTAAGCCCACATTTAACAGTACAGCGCGGGTTCAGATGACGCATTTATGCCGCTGTTTCTTGTGGGACTTGGCGGCCTGAGTGTTGCGCCTCTGGTGGTACCGGAGCACGT
>JAYUBA010000218.1:0-2386 GCA_043741075.1 Frigoriglobus sp. | reverse complement strand
CGCGTTGCCGCGCCGCCCTCGGTCGGTATGCTAGCTCTCGCCTGACGGGTTCCGCGGTGTGAAGGATCACCGCGGACGAAGAGGGAAGCCGGTGCGATTCCGGCGCAGGGCCGCTGCTGTGTTCGGCCAGAGCTTCGCGCTCCCAACGCCACTGCGTGAACAGTGGACAGTGGACAGTGGACAGTGGACAGTAAGACGGAAGGGGGATTCCCTTTGCCTTTCTTACTGACCACTGACCACTGACCACTGACCACTGACTGCGGGAAGGCCGCGCGAGGCTCGCTACGAGCCGTAAGCCAGAAGACCTGCCCATCGGGCGTTTCAGTCGTTCGGACCCCCGGACCGGGTCGCCGAACGGGCCGGTCCACCTACCCCGCCGCGCGTGCGGCAGCCGCCCCGTTTCTGCGCTCCCGGTCCGCCCCGACCCACCCTCGCCCGACCCGGCGAGAAGGAGCGAACCCGTGCGCGTCTTCCGACCACTCCCTTCCGGTCGCGGCTCACCCAGAGCCTTCACCCTGATCGAGTTGCTGGTGGTGATCGCGATCATCGCGATCCTCATCGGCCTGTTGCTCCCCGCCGTGCAGAAGGTGCGGATGGCCGCGGCCCGCATCAAGGGCGCGAACAACCTGAAGCAACTCGCGCTCGCCGTCCACAACTACGAGGGCACGAACCAACTGCTCCCGCCGACCTCCGTCTATACCTACGGCACGCCCAATTACACCATTCAGTACTGGTACGGGCTGGTGACGTACAGCGGTGCCACGTACCAGGTGGTCGCGACCGACCCGACTAAGGGCATCCTGACGACCTACTACGAGAACAACACGAAGGTCGCGAAGTGCCCGCAGGTGGAGGCGTACCCGATCGCCGCGACCGTCGGCGGGCTGTCGCAGGGGTACGCGTACAACCGGCATGTGGCGAAGCAGAAGATGGTCACGCTCGCGACCAGCCAGACGTTCCTGTTCACCGAACAGGTGCAGTTGAACCCGGACGGCACCCTCCAGGAGGTGTTCGACAGCTTCGGGTCGCCGTACGAGCCGAACCCGTTCGGCGGCACGCAGGCGTACACGCTCTACGGGGCGAACTGCACGCACTTCCGGTTCGCGGGGGTGGCGAACGTGGCGTTCGTGGACGGGCACGTCGAGGCGCGCCGGGCGGTGGACGTGCCGTCGGTCGCCCCGTTCCCGCAGGCGACGTGGGACGCCGGCAAGGCGAAGTGGTCGCTCGGCTTCCTCTCGAACAACGCGTTCGAGTACCTGGGGCGGTAAAAAGTAGTAGGCACACTCGGTGTGCCGTCGCTTCACGCGAAGGATCGCGACGGCACACGGAGTGTGCCTACTACTTTGGAAACTCCAGGCGGGCCGTGAACCCTCCCGTGTCTGGTATCATCCAGACACGGGAGGGTTCACTTATGAGTCACGTCGTCCTACTCGGCGATTCGATCTTCGACAACGCCCGGTACGTGCCCGACCGCCCGCCGGTCATCGAGCAGGTGCGCCGCGGGCTTCCGCCGACCTGGAAGGCGACGCTGGTCGCGGTGGATGGTCACACGGTCGAGGACATCGCGATGCAACTGCCGCGCGTCCCGGCGAGCGCGACGCACCTCGTCGTCAGCATCGGTGGGAACGACGCGCTCATGGCCGCCGGGTTGCTCCGCGAACCGGCTGTGACCGTCGGCGACGCGCTCGCGATCGTCGCGGGTTCGTTCGGCAAGTTCCGCACCGCCTACGGCGCGATGCTGAAGCGCGTCCGCGCGCTCGGGAAACCGACCGCGATTTGTACCATCTACGACGCGATCCCCATTCTCGGCGACGCGGAGCGCGCGGCCCTGGCCGGCTTCAACGACGTGATCTCGCGCGCGGCGGTTGCCGCGGGCGTCCCGCTCATCGACCTGCGGGTGATCTGCGACCATGTGGACGATTACTCGCCGCTCTCGCCCATCGAGCCGTCGGTGGTGGGCGGGGCGAAGATCGCCGACGCGATCTGCCGTTTGGTCGCGACGCACGACTTCGCGAAGCCCGGCTGCACGGTCTACGTCTGAGCCGGCGCTTGCGGCTACGGCGCGGCTCGGGTCGAGGAACCGAACGGTGTGGGTGCTCGCGGCCCAATGCCCCGATGTTGTCTCGAACGTCCCGGAGCGAAGCACCCCTCACCTGCGACGAACCGATGCCGGGCGCGAAGATGTCCGCGGCGGACCTGCCCGCGACCGCTTCGATGCGGTCGTCCGCGTCGGCGAACGGCCGGCCGGGCCGCTGCGCGAGCAACCGCCTGACGGTGGTTTTGCCGGTGCCGCGGTAGCCGACGAGGATGATGTTGTGGGGCATGTGGTGTGGCCGGAAAGTGCGGTGCCGACGTTTTCTCTCCCCTCTCCCCTTGCGGGAGAGGG
>JAYUBA010000217.1:0-2392 GCA_043741075.1 Frigoriglobus sp. | reverse complement strand
GACAAGCCGGACGAGTGGGGCGTGCGGCCCGATGTCGAAGTGCCGACGACGAAGGAGGAGAAGCTCCGGGCCGACGTGGAGCAACTCAAGCTCCATTGGGTCGCGGGCAAGCCGTCGGTGGTCGGTCCCAACCCGCCGGCCGCGCCGACGCCCAAGGGTCTCGACGGCAAGCCGCTGGTGGACGACTCCAAGCCGTTCGTGGACAAGCCGCTGGGCGCGGCCGTCGAGGCGCTGAAGAAGAAGCTCGGCGGGGTCGGCGCGGCCCCGCGCCCGCCGGTGCGGCGCGTCCCGGAGCGGATCGCGGGCTGATTGGGTTTTCAGCCCTGACCTTCCTTCCTGAGCGGGGGGCGTAAGCCCCCTGTGCGCTTTCAAAGCCAAAGCCCTGTGCGTTTCCAAAGCCCTGGTCGATTTCCATACGGTGACGCGGTGAGCGATTCGGAACCGAACGGCAACGTAAGCGCGCCGCCGCAAGCACAGGGGGCTTACGCCCCCCGCTCAGACATCCGCGTCCTGTTCGAGGACTACCACCTGCTGATCGTGAACAAGCCCGCACCGCTGCTCACGCAGGCGCCGCCCGCGGTCCCGAACCTGGAGGCGCTGGCGAAGGCGTACATCAAGGCGAAGCACGACAAGCCGGCCGGCGTGTACCTGGGCGTGCCGCACCGGCTCGACCGGCCCGTCAGCGGCGTCGTCTGCTTCGCCCGCAACACCAAGGCCGCGCAGCGGGTCCACGCGCAGTTCGCCGACCACAAGGTTCGCAAAGTGTACTGGGCGCTCGTGGAAGGAACCGTGTCGCCGGACGCGGGCGTCTGGGACGACTGGGTGCGCAAGGTGCCCGACGAGGCGCGCGTCGAGCGGGCGGCCGAGGGCGAGCCGGGCGCGAAGCTCGCCACGCTCGAATACAAGGTGTTGCGCGCGCTGGACGGCATGACGCTGGTGGAACTATCCCCGCTCACCGGGCGGATGCACCAACTCCGCGTGCAGGCCGCGTGGCGCGGGCACCCGGTCCTGGGCGACGCGCAGTACGGCGGCACGCGGCCCTTCGGCCCGGCGGCGGACCTGCCGCGGGACCGGGTGATCGCGCTGCACGCGCGGCGGCTCACGCTCACGCACCCGTTCACCAAACTGGAACTGACCGTCGAAGCGCCGGTGCCGGATTACTGGCCGCTTCTTGTAGGACAGGCTTCCAGCCTGTCCAAACAATGACAGGCTGGAAGCCTGTCCTACAGGCAACCCGTAGCCTGACGCGCGGCCCGCGATTAGCATGTCCCTGCGCCCCGCGCGCCCGTGTCCCCCACCCCCAAAGGGCTTCTGCCATGCTCACCCGCCGCGACTTACTCCGCTCCGCGACCGCCGGCGCCGCCGCGCTGGCCGTCCCGACGTTCCCCGCCGTCCTCCGCGCCGACGACGCGAAGGGCTTCGCGCTGCCGAAGCTGCCCTACGCGTTCGACGCGCTGGAACCGGTCATCGACGCCAAGACGATGGAGATCCATCACGACAAGCACCACCAGACGTACGTCGATAACCTGAACAAGGCGCTCGCCAAGTTCCCGGAGTGGCTGGGCAAGCCGATCGTCGAGGTGGTGCGCGACTACAAGAAGGCGCCGATGGAGGTGCAGGCCGCGGTGCGGAACAACGGCGGCGGGCACCTGAACCACTCGTGGTTCTGGCAGATGATGGCGAAGGACGGCGGCGCGCCGAAGGGCGAGTTGCTCAAGGCCATCGACGCCAGCTTCGGCACCCTGGACGGGTTCAAGAAGGAGTTCACGGCCGCCGCGACGACGCAGTTCGGCAGCGGGTGGGCGTGGCTGGTGAAGGGCAAGGAGAAGCCGCTGGCGGTGGTGAAGACCGCGAACCAGGACAACCCGGTGACCGACGGCCTGACGGTGCTGCTGGGGTGCGACGTGTGGGAGCACGCGTACTACCTGAAGTACCAGAACAAGCGCGCCGACTACGTGAACGCGTGGTTCGGGGTGGTGAACTGGGACTTCGTCGCCGCCGCGTTCGCCGCGAAGTAGTGCTTCGCGAGTGTGGGTGCGAGTGTGATACCGAATCGTGTTGATCCGTATCTTCTGTAGCCGGCCTCTGTGAGGCCGGTCCGGGGTCACAGTTACAAATCAACGCGATTCGGTATGAGTGGAAGACAGGCGGCGTTGGCGCGCCGAGGTGTCATCTTCAGCCCCGGAGGGGCGACCGATGGTAGCCAGGGGTGAGCGAGCGCCTCGCGAGCGCAACCCCTGGAACCGACGCGATAAAGAATGCAGCCCCGGAGGGGCGACAGAAACCTTCGCATGGGTTCTGTCGCCCCTCCGGGGCTTCATCCTATTTTCGTCCTGCGTTCCCAGGGTTCCGCTCGCGAGGCGCTCGCTCCACCCTGGGCTACCATCGGTCG
>JAYUBA010000216.1:0-2392 GCA_043741075.1 Frigoriglobus sp. | reverse complement strand
GGCGGCACCGACATCTACACCGTGGTGAAGTACACGGACGTGCTGGTGGAGGTCGAGTTCATGATCCCGAAGGGGTCGAACTCCGGCGTGTACCTGATGGGCGAGTACGAGGTGCAGATCATCGACAGCTTCGGCAAGGCGGACGACAAGCTCACGCCGGGCGACATGGGCGGCATCTACACCGCCGCGGCCCCGAAGAAGAACGCGTGCAAGAAGGCCGGCGAGTGGCAGAAGTTCGTCATCGACTTCCAGGCGCCCAAGTTCGAGGGCGACAAGAAGACCGCCAACGGGAAGTTCCTCAAGGTGACCTTCAACGACGTGGTGATTCACGAGAACGTCGAGGTCACGAAGTCCACCGGCGGCGGCCTGACCGGCAAGGAAGTCGCGACCGGCCCGCTCATGTTCCAGGGCGACCACGGCCCGGTCGCGTTCCGCAGCATCAAGATCACCGCCAAGAAGTGAGCAGTGGGCAGTGGATAGTGGGCACAGAAGAACAAGGCACGTCACTCGTCCCTTGGCTTCTCTGCCTTTTGCTTTCTGCCTTTTGCTTTCTGCTTTCTGCTTACTGCCCACTGCCCACTGCCCGCTATACACTTTCTCCAAGCACCCACCCGCCGCCAATCGAGACCGTCCATGAGCACCGACGCCGAGTACAAACCGGGCCTTGAGGACGTGCCGGCCGCGAAGTCGGCCGTCAGCTTCCTCGACGGCAAGAAGGCGGTACTCGAGTACCGCGGCATCCCGGTCGAGGTGCTGGCGACGGAGAGCAGCTTCGAGGAGGTGTCCTGGCTGCTCATCAAGGGCGACCTGCCCACTCAAAAGCAACTCGCCGAATTCGATCACGACCTGCGCCAGAAGCGCGCGATTCACTTCCGCCTGAAAGACATGATCCGGTGCCTGCCCGCCGACGGGCACCCGATGGACGCGCTGCACGCGACCGTCGCGGCTCTGGGCATGTTCTACCCGTGCCCGACGGTCAGCGACCCCGCGAAGAACTGGGACGCCTCGTGCCGCCTCATCGCCGCGTTGCCCACGCTCGTCGCCGCGTTCGCCCGCACCCGCCGCGGCGAGGACATGCTCGAACCCCGCAGCGATCTCGACCACGCCGGCAACTTCTTCTACATGCTCTTCGGCAAGGAGCCGACGCCCGCGACGCGCAAGGTGCTGGACGCGTGCCTCATCCTGCACGCCGAGCACCAGATGAACGCCAGCACGTTCGCCGCCCGCGTGACGGGGTCCACGCTCGCGACGCCGTACCAGACCATTGCGTCCGCCATCGGTGCCCTGTCCGGTCCGCTGCACGGCGGGGCGAACGAGGAGGCGCTGCGGCAGTTCGAGGAGATCGGCGGGCCGGAGAAGGTGAAGCCGTGGCTCGACGCCAAGCGTGCCGCCGACCCGAAGTACAAGGTGATGGGCCTGGGCCACCGCGTGTACAAGGTGAAGGACGCCCGCGCGACCGTGTTGCAGGAGATCGCGGAGCATGTGTTCGCGGAGACGAGCCGGCCGAAGGCCTACGAGACGGCGCTCGAACTGGAGCGCGTCTGCGCGGGCATCTACGGGCCGAAGGGCATCTACCCGAACGTGGACTTCTACTCGGGCGTGGTGTACCAGTCACTCGGCATCCCGACCGACGTGTTCACGCCGATCTTCGCCATCGCCCGCGTCGCCGGGTGGCTGGCCCACTGGACGGAGCAACTCGTCGGCAACCGCATCTTCCGCCCGGAGCAGATTTCCGTCGGCAAGAGCGGGGTGAAGTACGTGCCGCTCGAACAGCGCGCGTGAACCTGAACCGGGCGGTGCATATCTTGTGTAGGACAGGCTTCCAGCCTGTCCCGACCGACGAGAACCACCATGCTCGACGCCGACTTCATTCGCCAAAACGCCGACGCCGTGAAGCTCAACTGCAAGAACCGCGGTGCCCCCGACGTGCCCGTGGACCGCGTCGTCGCGTTCGAGGCGAAGCGCAAGGAACTCGCCCAAAAGCGCGGCGAAACGGCGGCGAAGAAGAACGAAATCAGCAAGCAATTCCCGCAGGCGAAGACGCCCGAAGCGAAGCAGGCGCTCAAGGATCAGGCCGCGGCGATCGACAAGGAAGTCGGCGTCCTCGACGACGAGTTGAAGATCATCGCGGGCGACCTGCTGCTGAACCTGTACCAGATCCCGAACATGACCCACCCGGACGCGCCGGTCGGGGGCGAGGACGCGAACACGGTCGTCGCGCGGTTCGGCGAACCGCGCACGT
Source organism: Frigoriglobus sp. (assembly GCA_043741075.1). Taxonomy (GTDB): domain Bacteria; phylum Planctomycetota; class Planctomycetia; order Gemmatales; family Gemmataceae; genus Gemmata. The sequence goes on along the minus strand of JAYUBA010000216.1, from coordinate 150 downwards.
TCGACTTCAAGCCGAAGGATCACGTCGCGCTGTGCGAGGCGCTCGACCTCGCCGACTTCGAGGCCGGCACGCGCGTCGCGGGGCAGAAGTTCTATTACCTCAAGAACGAGGCCGCGCTGCTCGAAATCGCGCTCGTGCAGTACGCGATGC
>JAYUBA010000215.1:0-2393 GCA_043741075.1 Frigoriglobus sp. | reverse complement strand
GCGGCGTGCGGGCGAGTTCCACCTGCGCGCGGACGAACGCCGCCCGCGCCGGTTCGTTGTTCTCATCCAGGAAGTCGGCGAACACGAGCCGCGGCGTGTCCTCGTCGGGGTGCGCGCGGATCGCGGCCAGTAGCGCGTCGCGGTCGGACATGACGGTAGTTTACGCGCGCCGCCGCGGGCATGTTAAACCCGCACGCGGTCGCCCATCCGCTCCTTCAACAGTTCTTTCATCCCGTCGGACATCGGCGAACCGCTCAGGTTGAGGAACACCAATTGCTCCGCGAGCGGCGAGTCGAGAATCGCCGTTACGCCCGCGTCGCCGACGTGCGCCTCGGCAAGGTCGAGGTCGATCAGGTTCGGGAGGTGCGCGCTCCGCGCCAGCCCGACGGCGCCGCGATCGCCGACGCGGTTGTCGCTCAGGTCGAGGACGCGCAGGTTGTCGGACGGGCCGTTGGCGATGGCGAGCGCCGCGTTCGGGCCGAGGTTGTTCGCGCCCAGCGCCAGGCTCCGCAGTTCGGGGAAGAAGACCGCCCCGACGAGCGCCGCGACGCCCTCGTCCTGCGGGGGCGTGCCACGCAGGCGCAGCGACCGGAGCGCGGGCAGGGTGCCACGGGCCAGCACCGCGACGCCCTCCGCGCCGAGGTTGTTCTCGCTCAGGTCGAGGTCTTCCACCGCGGCGACCACCTCCGACGAGACGAGCGGGGCGAGTGAACCGGCCGTGAGCCGGTTGCCGGACAGGTCGAGCTTCTTGAGCCGCGGCGGGTTGCTCAGGCGCGCGAGTTCGCCCGCCAGCAGCCCGCCCTCGCGCGGGTCGTTCCGCATGCCGAACGCCGTGAGCCGCTTGAACGCCGGGCTGCGCAGGATCGCGAACACCGTCGCCGTGGTGGTGAGGCCGGAGCCGATCCGCAGGTCGGTGAGGCGGGTGAGGTGCGGCGACGCGAGCAGCGGTTCGACCGCGTTCCGGCCGCCGCCCTGCACTAGCGACAGCGACACGAGCCGCACCAGCCACGGGCACTCCGCGAACTCCTGCGCCTCGGGAATGCGGACGACGGACAGTTCGAGCGCTTCGATGGGATACCGCGTGAAGAGTTCGTCGGCGTGGGCGACGAACGCGGCCCCGTCGCGCGCCCGGACCGCGCCGGGCAGCCCGCGGCGGAACGGGTCGCGCGCCCACTCGATGCCGTCCGGCAGTTCCAGCTCGGCCACCCACTCCGGGTCGAAGGTGCGGCCGTAGCCGTGGCCCCGCGCGCGGACCCAGAGCGTGTCGTACTCCGGCAGTCGGCTCAGTTCCACGTGCGCGCGGACGAACGCGGCCCGGCGCGGGTCGCCGCTCTCCTCGAGGGCGTCCGCGTACACCAGCCGCAGCGTGTCGTCCTCCGGGTTGCCGAGAACGGCACGGTAGAGTGCGTCGCGATCGGTCATGATCTTGGTCTTGGCGAACCCGGAGCGTCAGCGACGGGGTGCTTTGCGACGCCCACCCCGTCGCTGACGCTCCGGGTTCGCCTGAAATCACAGGCTCACGTTATCCCCGAACCGCTCCGCGAGCGCGGCGCGGGCCACTTTGCCGAGCGGGCGGTTGTCGCGCGTGCGGAGGTCGAGCCGTCGCAGGCCGTCCAGGTGCGGCGAATCGGCCAGCGCCCGCGCGCCGGCGTCGCCCACGTCGGCGTCCCGCAGGTCGAGTTCGAGCAGGCCCGCGAGCGGGCGCGCCGCGGCCAGCGCGCCCGCCCCGGCGTCGCCCACCAAGTTGTTCGACAGGTTCAGCACGCGCAGCCCGCGGAGGCCGCCGCACCCGGCCAGCGCCTTCACCGCGACCGGACCGAGGGAGTTGTCGGCGAGGTCGAGCATCCGCAGGCCCGCCAAGCCGCCGGCTTCGGTCAGCGCCTTCACGCCCGGCACGCCCGGCCGCGTCTTGCTCAAGTTCAGCACGCGCAGGCCGCGAACGACGCCGCTCTCCGCGAGCGCCGTCACGCCGTCCACGCCGAGCCGGTTGTCGCTGATGTCCAGGTGCTGAAGGTCGCGCACGATGGGCAGCCGGAACAGGTGTTCGGCGTCGTCGCGGCCGATGCGGTTGAACGGGAGCGACAGTCGCGACAGCGCGCCGGCTTCGTGCGCCGCGCCGAGCGCATCGACCAGCAGCGCCGACGGAATCTGGAGCGACCGCAGTTCGAGGCCGGTGAGGCGGGCGAACAGCGGCGACGCGGACAGCGCGCGCAGCCCGTCGGGCGCGATGCCGTCGGCCTCGAAGCCGAGTTCGGTCAGGTTGGTGGCGTACTCCGATTCGGCCAGCCGGGCGATGCCATCTGCGCCGTACCAGCCGACGGAGAGGTCGAGTTTGTGCAGCCGCGCGAGCTGCGGCCACGCCGCGAGGGCCGCGAGGTCGGGACGGTCGCGGG
>JAYUBA010000214.1:0-2394 GCA_043741075.1 Frigoriglobus sp. | reverse complement strand
ACCGGTCCTTGAGGCCGACCGCGTTCCGTTGGGCCTCCACCAAGTTGAGGAACGGAATCTTGTTGTTGGTGTACCCCGCCTGCGCCTCCTTCACGTTCGCCGCCGCCGCCGGCAGAATCTTCTCCTCGTACAGCCGGACCACCACGTCGGCCTCGCGCACCCGCTCGAACGCCTCCTGCACCTCGAAGTTGATCCGGTCGGTCAGCCGGGCGAGTTCGGCCCGCCGCTGGGCGACCTTCGCCCGCATCTCGTCCACGGCCCCGCCCCGCCGGGCGTACCGCACCGGCAGGTTGGTCCGCAGCCCGACCTGCCACTGGAGCGGCGGTCCGCCCGGCCCCTGCCAGAAGCCGTCGTAAGCCCCGAACACCTCCACGTCCGGGTTGTACTCTTTCACCGCCAGCGCGAGGGCCGCTTCTTCGGACGCGACCCGTGCCACGACCGCGCGCACGTCGGGGCGGCCGAGGGCGGCCTCACGCAACTTGGCCGCGTCGGGCAGTGCCCCGGCCTGCCCCGCGTCGTCCGGCGGCGGGAGCGGGGCGTCCGGCGGCAGGTGCATGAGCGTGTTCAAGCGGGCCACGGCCACCAGCCGGGCGCGCCGCAGCGACACGAGCCGCTCCTCCTGGCGGGCGATCTCCACGTCCGCCTGGAGAACGTCCTGCTGCTGGCCCTGGCCGGCCTTGTACCGGGCCTCCGCGTTCTTGCGGAACTCGCCGAGCAGCTTGGCGTTCTCCTCGGCCACGCCGGTCGCCTTGACCGCCAGGTAGTAGTCGGCCAGCGCGGACCGGGCGGCCTCGGCCAGTTGCAGCCGGGCGTCCTCCACGTCCTCGGAGGCGGCCAGGGCGTCGGCCTTCGCCGCGTCGCCCTTCAGCCCGCGCTTGCCGGGGTACAGGAGCTTCTGGCTCACCTCGACGCGGGCGGCGTAGTTGGCGTGCGTCGCGCCGGCCGATCCCGGCGCGGTGGTGAACGCGAGGTTCGGGTCGTCGAGCGACGTGACCTGCGGGAACCGTGCGGCGGCGGCGGCGGCGGTCGCACGCATCTGGTCGAGCGTCGGGTTCCTTTCAAGGACCACCCGTACCGCGTCATCGGCGGTCAGGACGGTCAGGCCGTCGAGTGGTCGGCCCTGCGCCTGCGGGCCTGCGGGCGGGGGCGTCGGGCTGGTCACCGGGGCTTCGCGGTGCGCGACCGGCACCACGGCGGGCCGGGGCCGTGCCTCCGGGGGGCCGGGCCGAACCGCGTTACTTCCGGGTGTGGGTGCCCACAGCGACGGCCCCGGCGTTCCCGACGGCGCGGCACACCCGCACGCGGCGAGACAGACCGCAACCGCGAGGGCGGAGAACCGGGGGGTGGACACGGGCATCAAACCGACTCCGCAGGAATGGGTGTCGGTTAAATCGGCAAAACTGGAACGACCCGTCGAGGAAAACTGCGAAGGTCGGCGGTTTGCGGGAAATCGGGTGAAGCGGGGTCCGGGGTTGAACTTCGTTCCGTGGTGGTGGCCGGTACGGACATGCCGCCACCCTCCGGCCGCTTCGGGCGCGTCTCGATAAAGAACATAGCGTGCGTACTGGCCGAGTGGACGGCCAACCGCGCCACCCGTGCGTCCACGCGCGGCGTGCCATGCCCCCGCCAGTGAGCGTTCCGGGCACAGGCCGGGGACGCTCCGATACCGCTCGCCACACCCGCCAGGTCGCCGGCTGACCGGCGAGACCAAAACAGAACAGTCAGCAGCAACCGCCTCGACGACACGGCGGTCGGCGAGATGATTCCGCGTCCGAATCGAGCTACGCGCTTCTCCCCAGTGCCTGCAATGGGTATAACTTCTGACACAACTGTGTCTGTCCGTTTGAGCCGTGGTTTGCCGGTCACCGACGACGGTCGGCCCACGCCCGCCAGGTGACGCCCGTGCCAACCACGCCCCCGGTCGTGTCTCCTGCCGCGACTGCCGCAGGTCCGAACTCGCCGAACTTCCACTTCTTGGCTGCGCACTCACCGCTACTTGTCCGATTTGCCGCGCAGGCCGAGCGCTACCTGTTCGATGACCCCAGCACCGCGCTGGTGAAACTTCGCCAGTTCGCCGAACTGCTCGCGCGGCTCGCCCTGGCCGAGTTCGGCGTCGAGGCCACCCCGCAGGACGAGTTCACCATCGTCCTCGCGTTGCTTCGCGACCGGCGGGTCGCGACCGGCGACGTACTCGACCTGTTCCACGGCATCCGCAAGGCGGGCAACGCGGCGGCCCACGAGGGCCGGGGCGAGCGGTCCGACGCCCTCCACCACCTCCGCATGGCCCGCCAACTGGCCGTCTGGTTCCACCGCGCCTTCGGCAAAAACCCCGCCCTCGCCGCTGGGCCGTTCGTCCCGCCGCCGGACCCGGCCCACGCGAGCCAAGAACTGCAC
>JAYUBA010000213.1:0-2395 GCA_043741075.1 Frigoriglobus sp. | reverse complement strand
CCCCCACCCGGCGGCGAAGCGCCGCCGACCTCCCCCTCAAGGGGGGAGGTCAAAGCAAAGCAGGTGCGGCTCTCCTTCGACGTGTCACCCGCGGGCGGCGAGTTCGCGGTACAGCGCGTGGACGAACGCGGCGTTGTCGTGCTGGAGGTAGTGCATCGCCCCGCCCATGCGCGAGTAGCTTTTGCAGAACCGCAGGTAGTACGCCGGGTTCGTCTTCGGCGGCTCGCCCGTCGTCCAGTCCCAGTTGCCGCCGTCCTGCAAATCGACGACGTAGATCGTGTGATCCGTCACCACGCCGCGCCCGGCTTGCAGCCGCAAGTTGTTCACGCAACTGATGCTCTTCTCGAACACCTGTGGCCCCATGATCGCCGACCCGACGGACAGCACGACGCCGCCGTCCAGCGCGTCCACCGACCCGCCGAAGAGTTTGAAGTCCCACTCCCCGCCGCGTCCGATGGCCGACCCGCTGAAGACGGAATGGTTGGAGATGATGTCGTAGCCGATGCCGGGGTGAACCGTGACCGGGACGCCGTGCCGGTACGCCTGCGCCAGGATCGACGCGTGCTTCCACTTGTGCGTAATCGTTGTGCGACCGGCGGGCCAGTTCTGTTCGCGCATCGCCCGGAGCAGGTCGGCCCGCGCCGCGGTGAGCCGGTGCGCCGGGTCGGCGGCGATCAGTCGCGAGAGGTCGTCGGTGGTGGGGAGCGTGACGCCGTCTTCGTGGATGAGTTTGCCGAGCGCGACGCCGTAGCCGAGGCCGTCGAGCGCGCCGGCCATGAGGGCCAGGTGGATGGTCGAAGCGGTTTCGTGCCACGTCCCGAAGGTGCCGCCCGCGACGCCCATCTCGACGCTCTCGGTGCTGGCCCCGAACCACGCGTACTCCCAGTCGTGGATGGTGCCGGCCCCGTTGGTGGCGAGGTGCGTGAGCCAGCCCGCGGCCATCATCCGTTCGAGGACGCGGGCGGCCCCGTTGCGGAGCAGGTGCGCCCCGTAGACGAGCATGACGCTCGCCCCGCGTTCGCGCGCGGCGACGATCTTCGCGGCACAGTCGCGGACGAGGGCCGCGTTCCGCTCGGACGACGGTTGGGGGGCCGCGTCCGGGTCGATGAGGATGTCGTCGGCGCGGGTGAGGCTGGCGCGGTCCGCGAGCGGGAGCACCTTCAGCCGGCTCAGGTCCAGCGGTCGAACGGGAAGGCTCACGACTGGCCCAACCAACGGGCCTTAAACTCCTCCCAGGGTATTCCGGCAGAGGGGTTCGCTTCGGCCGCTGCCCGCCGCCGTTCGAGTTCGCGGATGTGCCACTCGGGCGGGGAAAAGGTGCCCTCACCCATGCTGTCCCAAAGGAGTTCGAGCAACTCCAAGCGTTCTTCGGGCGGGAGGCGGTCCAGCCCGAACTGCTCAAGGGTCACGGCCACGTTGGCTCCTCCGATCCGATGAATCCCTTCCGGTGTGTCGGCGCTCGCCTTCGTCATTGTACCACCCTGTCAGTTCCAGCGCCTCGTTCGGCGGCGCCTTGGTAGTGGTACAGTTTGACCCCGACTGCTCTGTGATTTCAGGCACTCGGTCGCCAAACTGTACCACTACCGGCGCCTTCACCGGACAAGTACCGCGCCCTTCACGATCTGCTCCTTCGTCGCTCCAATAAGCATGATGCCAACATGCTTGTCGCGGCTCCCGACCGCAATCCGCTCCCCGAATGCTTCGACCGCTTCCACCTCCACGGAGATTTCCTCGTTCTCCGCCTTGATTTTCAGGCGATCACCGGGCCGAACCTCACCTTCGGCAATCTTTCCAACAACGACAACCTTGCCAGGAACCTTGAGGGCAAAGGCATCCTCGATGGGCATACGGAAAGCCGCTGACGTTGGCGGCGACAGCGACGGCGATGGCGAACGCATCCAATGCCAATACGCCCATGCCGCCACTGCGACAAAGACAATACCGAAGAGGATGTAAGGGGTATACTTCATCGAGAAACCATGAATCCAAACGCGTGGCAGCGTCCGTCGCTTACGCTTCCGGCTCGTCGAAGATCACCACACGGTGCGGTTCGGATCTTCCTCGCCGGGCGGGTACGTCACGCACCACACCCCGCGACGGGCTGACTCGATGAGGTCGGACAGCCGGATGGGAACATGAGTCTTGCGCATCCACCACGGTCGGAAAATCAGCCACGCGGGGTTGCAGCCCTCCGGCCCGGTGTGGTGATACCACCGGAACCCGTCCATCCGCACTTCGAATCGCTTGGCGAACTTCTCCAACAGTTCCCACACGTCATCGCCGTAAATGTGGGCGTCGTCCACCACGTCCGTGCCGGAAGCCATGTCGATTGGCAGCCACGGAATTTCCTCGTGGACGAATGCCCGAACACGCTGTTCGAGTTCGTCCACAGCCC
>JAYUBA010000212.1:0-2396 GCA_043741075.1 Frigoriglobus sp. | reverse complement strand
CGGACCGCACCCGCGCGTACTCCGCCAACCTGCTCGGCAGCCTCGTGGGCATCGGCATGTTCGCCGGGTGCTCCGTCCTCCGGCTGCCGCCGCTCGTCTGGTTCGGCCTCGCCGGCATCGTCACCGCGTACCTGCTCCTGCGGAAGAACCCCTCCCCCAACCCCCTCCCCCAGGGGGAGAGGGGGCTTCCGACTCCGGCTCTGGCTCCCCCTCCCTTCTTAGGGGAGGGGGCCGGGGAGTTAGGTTCTTCGGAAGACCCCACCCCCAACCCCCTCCCCCAAGGGGAGAGGGGGCTAAATCCGGCTCCCCCTTCCTTCTTAGGGAAGGGGGCTGGGGGGTTAGGTTCCGCCCCGCTCGTCCCGCTGCTGTGCCTGCTCGTCGCCGTCGGGCTGACCGGCGTCACCTCCGGCTTCTTCCCCATGAACGGCCGGTCGATCCTCTGGAGCGAGTACTACCGCATCGACTTCTACCCGATGGGCGCCCGCAACACGCACCACCGCATCAACACCAACCTCATCAGCCAGCAGGTCATCGAACCGGCCAACTACCCGCCGGACGCGGACGTGCCGTACGCCCTGCCGTACCTGTTCCAGCGCGACCTCAAGGCGCCGGACGGCGCGCCCGCGTGGCCGAAGTTCAAGCGCATCCTCATCATCGGCGCGGGCAACGGCAACGACGTGGCCCGCGCGCTCCAGTGGGCCGACCCGGACACGCAGATCGACGCCGTCGAGATCGACCCCGTCATCCAGTTGCTCGGCGAGCGGCACCACCCGGACAAGCCGTTCCAGGACAAGCGGGTGAAGGTGTACATCAACGACGGCCGCAACTTCCTCCGCGACGCGAAGCCCGAAACCTACGACCTCGTCGTGTTCGCCCTGATCGACTCCCTCGTCCTCCAGTCCGGCTACTCGAACCTGCGGCTGGAGAGCTACCTCTTCACCCTCGAGTGCTTCCAGGACGTGAAGCGGGTGCTGAAGCCGACCGGCGTGTACGCGGTGTACAACTTCTTCCGCCAGGGGTGGATCGCGGCCCGCATCCGGGACCAACTCCGCACCGCGTTCGACGGCGTGGACCCGGTGGTCGTCACCACCCCGCCGTTCGACGACATCAAGTTCGACGACTTCCAGCCGGGCGCGAGTACCGGCTTCTTCGCCGGCCGCGAGGACATCGTCGGCCCGCTGCGGGCGGCGTTCGCGCCACAGAACGGTAAGCCGGTCAAGTATTGGTACCCGTGGCTGACCGGGGTGACGGCCGAGACGAAGGCGCGGTTCGGCACCGAGCCGCCGTCGGAACTGCCGCCGCCGTCGCCCGTCCCGCTGCGCAAGTACCGCTACCAGAAGGGCGCGGACGGCAAGAGGACCGACGTGGAGGTGATCGACCCCGCGACCGGGCAGCACGCGTTCGACTTGGTCGCCCCGACGTGGCTGGGGCTGTACCCGACGCAGGTGCAGGAGAGCAAAGGCGTTCTGAATCCGGCCGACGACAACTGGCCGTTCCTCTACACCCGCGAGCCGCGCGTCCCCGGCCTGACGTGGCGCGGGATCGCCCTCACGCTGCTGCTGTCGGTCGGGCTGTGGTTCCTGTTCGGCGGGAAGGAGGCGCTCGCCACCGAGGCCGGCGTGAAACCGGACTACGGCATGATGCTCCGCGCGTTCTTCCTCGGTGCCGGGTTCATGCTCGTCGAAACCAAGGCCGTCGTGCAGATGGCGCTCCTGTTCGGCGGGACGTGGATGGTGAACACGGCCGTGTTCGCCGCGATCCTGGTGATGAGCCTTTTGGGCAACCTGTTCGCGGGGAAGGTGAACCCGAAGCGGTTGGAGCCGTACTACATCGGCCTGATGGCGACCCTCGCGGTCGGGCTGTTGGTATCGCCCAGCGCGTTCCTCGGCCTCAGCCCGACGGTGCAGATCGTCGGGGCGTGCCTGCTGGTGTTCGCGCCGATCGCGTTCGCCGGGGTGATCTTCGCCACCAGTTTCAAGCGGACGGCCCAGCCGGACCGCGTGTTCGGGGCGAACGTGGCGGGCGCGCTGGTCGGGGGACTGGCCGAGAACACGTCGGTCGTTCTGGGCTTCCAGTTGCTCTTGTGTGTCGCGGCCGGATTCTATTTGCTATCGGCGGCGTTCGGGAACCGCGAGTTGCCCGGCGGCGCGGCAGATCAGAGGGTATAATACCCGCGACGGTTTGCCGAATCCCGCGGCGCGCGCCCGGCGTAGAATGCAGTGTCGGTGGTGTTTCGTGTTCACTATCGCGAGTTCAAGGTTTGGCCCGGTTCGTGTCTTTGTCGCGGATGAGCGACGGACTACTGAAAGACAGGCTGGTTTGCCGAAACACTAAACAGAAACGGACTTCCCTTCTTGTGGTGCGGGCCTCTGGCCTGCACAAGGGATGCAGGCCAG
>JAYUBA010000211.1:0-2398 GCA_043741075.1 Frigoriglobus sp. | reverse complement strand
TGCCCTCTCCCCTTGCGGGAGAGGGTGGCGAGGCTCTGCGAGCCGGGTGAGGGGTGTTGGCCTCCGCAGACATCGCGAAGCTGTTTTCGCGCGTTGAGGTTCTACCCCTCACCCGTCGGCGAAGCGCCGCCACCCTCTCCCGCAAGGGGAGAGGGCAAAACCCATACACCCGCGGGCTGTCTTACTTCTTCTTCCGCGTGTAGACGATCGTGAACTCCGGGTCTTTCCCGCCGCCGACGTACATGGCGAAGTTGGTGGTGTTGTCGTCCGGGTACGTGCTCACCGACTTGTACTTGGTCGGCTTGCCGTCCATGCCGGGGCCTTCGCCAACCATGGTGAGCGCCTTCTTTTCCCTGTCGTAGGTGCCCTCCATCATCATTGGGCGGTTCGACATGCTATCGACCCACACGCCGACGAACTTCTTCGCGGAGGCGTCGTACCCCTCGAGGCTTTTGCCCTGGAACTTGCTGCCGAACAGCTCGGCCTCCAGCGCCCCGGACAGCCACATCCCGCCCAACTCCATCTTGTAGGTCACCGCGCCCTTGGACTCCATCCCCCCGAACTTCATGACGAAGTCCCAGTCGCCCTCCATCTTCTTGAGCATCGCGTGCTCCGGGCCGGGCTTGGGGGCTTCCTGCGCCGGGGCCGCGGGGGCCAGAACCGCGACCGCGACGACCGCACCGAACCAACGTACCGTCTTCATCGAAGCGCTCCTGTGAGGGCGAACGGGTTCCGAACCCGCATTGCACGCGAGTTCAGAAGAGAGGTTGTAATTCGGCGGCAGCGAGAGCGGAAGCTCAGTTGCGGAAGAAATAGCCGCACGATAACGCAGAGAAAGGCACGATTCAGACAGAAGACAGGGAGGCAGCGGAGAGGCACCAACGGCACAAAAGGAGACCAAGAGAACAGTTATTCTGAACTCACTCTTCGGTCTTGGTCTTCCGTCTGGATCGTGCCTTTCTCTGCGTTATCGTGCGGCTAATCTTCTCTTCCGGGTCACACGGCGGGGTCGTACAGCCGCAGGCGCAGGTCGTTCGCCGGCAGCGCGGCGTGCTCGTACGCGCGCGGCAGCCCCGACTCCGGCGCGGGCGCTTCGGCCTGAAGTTGCCCGTCGGCCAACTCGAACACGCGGTCCGCGAACGGCGTCAGCCGCGGGTCGTGCGTCACCACGAGTACCATCGCGCCGCGCGCGCGGGCGGTTTCGGTCAGGAGGCGAATCACCTGCTGACCGTTCTCCCAGTCGAGCGCGCTGGTCGGCTCGTCGGCGAACACGAACGTCGGGTTCTTCACCAGCGCCCGGCCGATGGCGACCCGCTGCTTCTCCCCGCCGGACAGTTCCGCCGGCCGCAGGTGCGCCTTCTTCGTCATGCCGAGCGACCCGAGGACGCGGTCCGCGCGCTGCCGGGCTTCGCGCGTCGAACAGCCTTCGCCCCACTTCAGCACGATCTCCAACTGCTCGCGCGCCGTCAGCGCCGGGAACAAGTTGTACCCCTGGAAGATGTACGAGCAGTGCCGCAGGCGGAACCGCTCCATCTCGGACTCGCCCATCCGCCACACGTCGCGACCGAGCGCGCCGACCACACCGGTATCGGGCCTGAGCAAGCCGGACAGCACCGCGAGCAGCGTGGACTTGCCGCTGCCGGACGGACCCATGAGCAGGTTCAGTTCGCCGGGGTTGAAGTCAACGGTCACGCCCTTCAGCGCGTACGACCGGTTCTCCCCGCGGCCGAACGACCGGGCCAAATCCGCGCCCGCGAGTACGGGTTCGCGGCGGCAGAATACCGCCGGGGCGGCCGAAGGCGTGTCGGTGTGCAGTGCGGGGCGGAAGAGCCGTCCGGCCAGCGGCAGACGACCGAGGTAGTTGGCGATTTGTCGCATGATAAGCCTCCTTGTTGTGCGGCGGTGGTGCCGATCCGGGGATTGGGCGGAGAGGGTGCCCGTGGTGGGTGGGGAAGGACGCGAAGGTTGTGCGATGAGTGCCTCTTTCAAATCAATCGGCATTTCCGCCCGTGTCCGCGTAGTGGTAGGTGCGGAAACGGCGGTAACTGAGGTAAGACGACGCGTCCCGGCGAACCGGGTCGTTCTGTGGGTCGGGTAGTTATGCAACCGACATCCGGTCGCGGCAACCCGGAATCGCGATTTAGTAGCCATTTCTGCCGGGCAGTAACGCGGGTGTCGCGGCGGAATCGGCCTACTTCGGCCGGATGTGGTTGGAACCTGGCTTTGCCTCAAAACCCCCGTCTGCCTCAGAACTTTGTGGTCTGCCCCAAAACGTCAAACTGGCAGGTGGGGGCCAAACTTTTAGGACTACCGGACAAAACCTGAACGTATGAAGATCACACAGGCGGCCAGTTGGCACCACCCGAGGTAGTTTCGCGCGTTCCGGTCGAGTCGCCGC
>JAYUBA010000210.1:0-2404 GCA_043741075.1 Frigoriglobus sp. | reverse complement strand
TGCGGGGGCGGTCGCGTCCGCGGGAACCGTGCGGCTCACTTCAGTTCGACGTTCCAGTACGCGTTGTCGATGAACGACTGCCACGACTGGTACTTCTTCTGCGACAGCTTCAGGTTCAACAGCGGGCTGCGCTTCGGCTTCTCCGGCTTGCGGATCAGCGTCATGTTCGCCTGCCGCGGGGTGCGGCCCCCCTTACGCACGTTGCAGTCCACGCACGCGCACACGATGTTGTCCCAGGTGGTGCCGCCGCCCTGGCTCCGCGGGATCACGTGATCCAGCGACAGCTCCGTCGTCGGGAACCGCTTCCCGCAGTACTGGCACTGGTTGTGGTCGCGGGCGAAGATGTTGCGGCGGTTGAACTTCACCGTCTGCTTCGGCATCTTGTCGTAACTCAGCAACCGGATCACGCGCGGCGACAGGATCTCCGCCGTCGGGGTGCGCACCCAGTCGTCGTCCTCCTGCCGGAAGTTGGCGGCCCGGAACGCGCTCAGTTCCGCCCACGACGCGAAGTCGTACGTGGCGAACTGGCCCTCCTCCATGCTCACGACTTCGGCGAGTTCCTTGCACAACAGACAGAACGCCCGGCGGACGGATATCACGTGGACGGCGGCGAACGTCTTGTTCAACACCAACACGCTCGCGTCCAGGGCCGAGTGCGAACCGACGGTCATAGCGGCCTTTCGCAAGGGGACAAAGTGGCCGTCCGGCGAAGTGCCGGACAAGCCCCTTCGTCAGGAGGAGAGGCGCGGTCGGGCGTTCAGGTTCAACCCACCACCATCATACCGCCTACTTTTCCCCTCCCGCAAGGGGCCGCGTGCGACGATTAACCCCGACTACGCGCACCCTTCACCACGCGGCCGGCGCCTCCGTCAAGTCCGTTAGCCCCGATACCGTCAGTCGTTACGCACCGAACGGGCGAGTTTTACGACCGACCGAGCGAGTTGCGCGGCCGTTCCCACCACCCGGAGCCGGTAGACCGACACGCGAACCCGGCCGCCCGCCGCGGGGAAGTGGGCGCACTCGTCGCTGCGCCCAGGGTACACGAGCGCGACGCGGTCCGCACCGGTAAGAGTGGCGTACGCGAGAACTTGGTGCAGGTCGGCCGGTTCGAGTGCGGCGGTCTTCCACTTCGCGTCGAGGACGGCCCACGGCGCGCCGTCCTTGCGAAGCAGCACGTCTGGTCGAAGCTCGGCGGGGCCGACGGCGAAGGCCGGCTGCGCCTCCACGCGCCAGCCGGGTTGGGCCTCGAAGGTACGTTCCAGCGCGGCCGTCAGGTAGCGCTCGAACGCGCGGCCCAGATCGACCAGGAACGCGCCGCTGCCGGTCGCGAGCGGGTCGGCGCAGGTGAGGCCGTCGAGGAGGACGCGGCACACGTCGAGGAGCGGCCGGTAGCCCGCGGCGCGCGGCTCCGCGAGCGCGGCAGCAAAGTCGGCGTCGGTGACCGGCGCGTTCGGCAGCACAGCGAGCGGGAGGACCGCGTCCTGAACGCGCCGCCGCAGTTCCCGCGGCAACTCGTGCCGCATCAGCAGCGCCGCCGTTGCTTTGGGGACGCGGTTCCACGGCGTGTGCAGGTCGAACACCGGCTCGTCGATGTGGAACTGATCGGGGAACGCGCGGGCCGCCGCGTCGCGCATCTGATCGGCGGTGCGGAGCTTCCCGCGGAGGAACTGCGACCGGGTCGCCACCTCGCCGTACCCCGCGACCAACCCGGCGCGCGAGACGGCTTCGAGGCGCTCCGCGAACGCGGTCGCCAGCACCGCGAGCGGCCCGCCGTCGGGTTCGGTTGTGGTGCTTCCGGCTTCGCCCGACAGGCCGAGTATCATCTGAACGTTCGGCCAGGGGATTTTCGGGCCGATGGCGTAGCGGGCGGCGGGGCCGTCGATGAACCCGACGTACCCGCGCGGGGTGAGCCGAAACACGCCGCGCTCGAAGGCCGGTACGACTTCGATGAGGTGGCGCGCGTGGGCGAGGAGGAAGTGGGCTTCGGTCCGCGGGAGTTTCACCGCGCGGGTGCGCCGTTCGGTCAGGGTGATGGTGCGGCGGGTCACGGCTCCTCCGCGTCGGGCGGCGGTGGCAACCGCCGCTGGTCGGGGTTCCACAGCCGGAACCCGATCTCGATGCCCTCCGGTAGCCCCAGGTGCGGTGTGGGTTTAAGTCCGTAAGTCGGCGGCGCGACCCCGATCGAGTGAATGACCACGCCGTCGTCGAGCTTTCGGTATCGCAGTGGTTCCGCGCTGTACGGATCGAGCGGCACCGCGGGGAGGAACGCGGGCACCAGTTCGAGCAGGGTGTCCGGCCAGCGCTTGTGCTGCTGGCGGAACCGCTCGCACGCGATCCCGACGACCGCGCACCGGGCTTCGGCAGTTGTACGCCAGTGGGCATGCGCGACCTTGTCCACCGCGGT
>JAYUBA010000209.1:0-8025 GCA_043741075.1 Frigoriglobus sp. | reverse complement strand
ATCTCGAACAGTTGCTGCTCGATGCCGGTCTGCCGCACGAGCAACTCGTCCACCTCGTTCTTCACCTTCGTGAGCTGGTCGGTCAGGTCCTTGAGCTGGGTGCGGCGGCGGCCCACCGCGTCGTCGGCCGCGTTCTTCAGCACGACCGCCTGGGCCTTCTCCTCGGCGACCGCCCGCGCCCGCTCGGCGTTCTGCGCGGCCTTCTCGCGGAGCACCGTTTCCTGCGTGACGAACGCGGCCTGGTCCTTGGGGATGCCCAGTTCCACGTGCGCGGTCATGTCGGCGATCCGCTGCACCTGGAGGGTGACCGCCCGCACGTACCGCCGCAGCCCGACGACGACGACCACCCGCTTCTGCCACACCGGGTCCTGGTCCAAGTGGACGAGCAGGTGCGCGAGAACCACCCGCCGCTCGGTCTCGTCGAGGGTGAGCGCGGCGCGCTGGCCGCCGCCCTGATCCAACTGGTCCTTGTACTGCTTCGCCTTCGCGTCGTACTCCGTCTGCTTGCCGCTGATCTCCTTCATCTTCTCTTCGATCTTCTCGTACGGCGCCTTGCGGTCTTGCAGGTCTTTGAGGTCGGCCCGCAGCTCCTTCGGGTCGAACTTCGGGAGGTCCGGCAGGGCCGCAACCGTTACTCCGGCGCTCTGCGGCGGGTTGAGGACGGCGGCGAACCGCGCCTCGAGGGCCGCCTCGAGGGCCGCCGCGTCGGCCGTCTGGTATTTGACGCGGGTGTCGTAGTTCTCGGCCTGGTTCACGAGCCAGCCGCGGAGCAGCGCGAGCTTCTCGGCCGGGGTCGCGGCCTTCGCCAGTTCGGCCTTGATGACCGCCTGCAACCGCTTCACTTCGGCGAGCTGGTTCGTGACCGCGGCGGTGTCGGCGAGGGACGCCTTCCCGGCGGTGGCCTCGGCAGCGACCGGCGCGTTCGCGCGAAAGTACGATTCCAGCAACTTCTTGCTGACGGTTTTGGTAGACTCGCCGCCGGCCATCGGCACGACGAACGGGGTCTCGTCTTCCACCGTGTCGAAGTCCGCGCCCTCGAGCGGAAGCCCCTGGAGCAGCAGGACGTGCCGCAGCCCGGCGGCGTTGATCTCCTGGCGCCCCTTCCAGTCCTGGGTGGCGAGGTACACGAACCCCGCCCCGGCGAGCAGGTTGACGACGATCAGCAGAATGCCGAACAGTCTCATGGGATTCGAGTCCCTGCGTGGCCGGTGGTGCGAGTGCCCGGCGGGATAAGCGGTTACGGCGCGGGCGCGATCCGCGCGCCGTGGTGCGTAATGCGATTGTGACGGACGGCACCGACCTTGACAAGCGCCGAACTCACACAAACCGCGGGAGATCGGGAAGCGGGAGAGGCCGTGTCGATCCTACCGGTTATGTCGGGGCGCGGGCGGACCTTTCAGCATTCTGCCCGCCCGGCGCGGCCGGTTCAACCGGAACTGCCCGCGCACGCCGGCCGTATTTGGACTATAGGTACTATAACCGCGCGCCGGCTCCCCGGTCTGTCGAACCCGCCGACAGGTCCGGCGGTTCCGACCGGCGCCGGCCGCCGGAGCGCCCCATGACACTCGACACGACCGCCCCGAAGCAGCTCGGCGCCTACGACATCCTGTCGAAGATCGCCGAGGGCGGGATGGGCACGGTCTACAAGGCGCGGAACCGGAACACGGGCGAGATCGTGGCCGTCAAGGTGATCGCCGCGGCCACCGCCAAGAACCCGATCCTGCTCCAGCGGTTCAAGCGCGAGTTCCTCGCCGCCCAGGCGCTCAACCACCCGAACGTGGTCAAGGCGATCGACTACTCCGACGCGATGCCGCACCCGTTCCTGGCGATGGAGTTCGTGGACGGGCTGTCCATCGGGCAGCGGATCGAGCAGCGCGGCGCGTACCCGGAGGCCGAGGCCGTGCGCCTCATCGCCCAGGTGTGCGACGGGCTTCAGAGCGCCCACAAGCAGGGGCTGATTCACCGCGACGTGAAGCCGGACAACATCCTCGTCACCCGCGACGGGGTCGCGAAGCTCACCGACCTGGGGCTGGTGAAGGAGGTCGAGGGCGACCTGAACCTGACCCGCACCGGGCGCGGGCTGGGGACGCCGCACTACATGGCCCCGGAGCAGTTCCGCAACGCCAAGACGGTGGACGTGCGGGGCGACATCTACTCGCTCGGCGCCACCCTGTACGCGATGGTCACCGGCGTGGTCCCGTTCGACAACGCCAGCCCGCTCGACTGCTGGATGCGGAAGATCCGCAACGAGTTCCCGCCGCCGAAGGAGCTGATGCCGGCGCTGACGGAGCGGGTGGACTGGGCCATCCGCCGGGCGATGAGCGCCGAACCGAGCCAGCGGCCGTCGAGTTGCCGCGAGTTCGTCGAGGACCTGACCGGCCACCGCGCCGCCCCGGCCGGCCCCGGTCGGCCGCCCCCGGCCGCGCCCGCGGCCGACGTGTGGTACCTGGTGTACCGCGACGAGACCAACGCCCCGCACACGGTGAAGGGGAGCACCGACGGCATCCGCAAGGCGCTGCGGGACCGGCTCCTGGGCGACCCGTCGGGGATCGTCGTGAGCCGCACCAAGGGCGGCAACTTCGTGCCGCTGTCCAGTACGCCGGAGTTCCGCGACCTGGTGGTGACGCCGGCCCCGATGCCGCCGCCCGGCGCGCGCCTGCCCGGCCCGGACGAGACGAGCGACTACGGTGCCCCGCCCCCGGCGGTTCCGGGCGCGTCGGGGACCAACCGCGGGCGCCAGCCGCAGTCCGGGCGGTACCCGCCGGTTCCGCCCGCCCCGGCCCCGAACCCGGTGCGGCAGCCGACGCCGACGACGGGCAGTGGAACCCGCGGGCGCCCGGCGGTGCCCGCCGGCGCGGAGGGCGATGGCACCTTCCAGTACAACTACGGCGGCAAGACGCCCGTCTCCCAGCCGACGCCGAACCCGAACACCACCTCCGGTCGCGGCAACCGCGGGGGGAACAAGACGTTCGACTGGACGCCGGTACTGCTACTCGTGGTGATGGCCCTGTCCGCCGTCATCGGCTACTTGATCTTCGCGCGCTAGCGCGCCTTATTGTGGACAGGCTTTTAGCCTATCGTGCTGGGACAGGCTGAAAGCCTGTCCCACATGGACGCGCAACTCTGGCCGCGCGCCCGCGGCGGTCGAATAATCACCGCGTGACGCCCGAACCGCTCGATCCCAACCCCGTGCCGCCCGACCCCGATCGGCCCACCTCGCACGGCGCGCACCTGCTGGTGCCGATCGCGCGCGCCGACGACGGTTCGCGCGTCGCCGCGTGCCCGGTGTGCGTCACCGGCGCGGCGCTCCCGCCGACCGGCGGGTGGGTGGTCGTTCGCTGCGGGTCGTGCGGCACCGAGTTCGTCGCTTCCGACGGAAGCCCGCCGCCACCTTTGCCCCCGCCAATTGTTCTGGCCGTCGCCGAGTGGGAACCGGACCCCGAACCGGAACCGCTCCCGGAGCCGGTGCGACTTCCGGAACCCGCGCCGGAGCCGGTGCCGTACCTGCCGCCGCCCCCGGTCCCGCTCCCGGCGGTCGCCGCGTACTACCCGGACGGCCGGGTGTGGGACCGGTGCGCGCACTGCGGGCACGAGAGCCTGACCCCGGAGCGCGTCGGCGAAGCCTACACCCTGACGTGCGTGGTGTGCGGGAAGCTGTTCGTCGTGGCTCACGGGGTGCCGCCGCGCCCGCCGGCGCTGGCGGCCCACCGTCGGTGTGGGAGCGCGTCCGCCGCTGGTTCGGCGGATGACACCTTCGCCGGACGGGCTTACGGCCGACTCGCTCACAACTTGCGGAACATTACGAGCGCATCCACAACGCCAAGTTCGCGGTGCCGGTACGCGCCGGGTAACCTTCCGACGACCGCGAACCCGCACCGCTCCCACGCGCGCACGGCCGCGGCGTTCGTGCCCACCACGAAGTTGAACTGCATCGCGGCGAAGCCGAGCCGGCGGGCGGTGTCGAGGGAGTGCTCGCACATCGCGACGGCCAGCCCGCGCCCGCGGAACCTCGGAGCGACCATGTAACCGGCGTTCGCGACGTGGTTCCCGCGGCCCGGCTGGTTCGGCCGCACGTAGTACGTCCCCGCGAACGCGCCGTCCACCTCGCACACGAAGCACGCCGCGGGCGGGTCGAACCACAGCTTCCGCGCGACGGCTTCGGTGCTCGATTCGTCGTAGGCGAACGCGTCGCCGGCCGCGGCGACGCTCTGGAACAGCGCGCACACGTTCGGCCAGTCGGCTCCGGTCGCTTCGCGAAGGGTGGTCATGGCGTCCAGCATAGTGGAGCCGGGATTGTGGCGGGCGATTCGCCGGGCGGCTATGATCCCCTGTACTCGTCCCGCGGCTCGGAGCCTCAAGATGCGCCCGCGATTCAAGACCCGTCTCGCGCTCTTCATCTGGCTCGCCGTCCTGACAATCGCTCTCGGTTGTAAGCAGGACCAACCCCCGACAGCACAAGCCCCCGACAAGCCGGCGCAGGAGGGCGGAGAGGTAGACGCCCCCGGCCCGGTAACCACCGAGAAGACGCCGGACGGCCAATCGCTCGTCGTGACGTTTCCGGGCAAGCCGGAATGGACCGACGTTCCCGACCTCAAGCCGCAGACCAATGGGTTCGTGTGGCGCGGCGACGAGAAGCACAAGCCGTGCGCGGCGTGGGTCTGGACGATCCCCGCGAACGAGCGCAACACACACACGAATGAAAAACTGAGTTACGAATACGCTCAGAAGGCCGCGTGTGTCGGAGACTCCGCTTTCTTCTTTTACGGGCAAGACTCGAGTGGCGTGGGGAGAGGCGGTTGGCAGAGCAAACCCTTCGAGGAGTGGGACCGCCGCCCGGACACGAAGGACTCCGGAGCCGGCACCGTCCTGGTTGTTGGCAACAAGGTGTACTGCTTGCGGATCACGGGTTCGGAACTCGCTGTGAGTGACCCGGAGTGCAAAACCTTCTTCGATTCACTCAAACTCGTCGAATTGAAGGACCGCCCGGCGGCAGCGAAAGCGCCCGACGACGACCTGCGCCCGCTCGCCCGCGACGGGAACTTCCCGAACCTGGCGGCGGTCGGCGTCCACACAACGGGGATCGCGTTCTGCCTGGGTCGCAAAGCTGCCTTTCGAACGACGTACGCCTACACCCCCGACTGGGATGAATCGTCGGGCCGGCTCAAGCGCTACCGGTATCCGACGTTCCAACCGGACGGCGAATACAAGCTCCCGCGGATTTCCTCCTTGATCGGCTCCGACGACGCGCGGAACCGCCTCTACTTACACATCGGCCGCGGGGCCGATACCCCCGCGCGGCTCGCGCGGTTCGATGTGCCCGAGCAACTCGGCGCGGGAAAGCAGGAGGAGATCAAGGGCTTAAAGACGATGGACATCATCGGGTCGATCTACCAACTTCGTGTCGCGCCGGACGGCCGACACCTGTTCGCCCTCCGCGTCGGTCTCGACAAGCAGCGGGAGGTCGTGCGAATCGAAGCCGAAACCATGACATCGGTCGGCGCGATCGCGCTCGACAAGGAATCCGTCTCACTGTGCCTGTCCCCCGACGGGAAGACGCTGTTCGCGGGTGCCGACGCCGGGCTTTGGCAGGTTCCTCAAGGTTACGGGGCCGTCTCGGACGAGCGCAAGTGTCTGATCCAGGAGATCGACGTGGCCGGTTGGAAGGTGCGGCGCACGTTTACCGGACGGGGGCAGGCGAGTGCGCTCGTGTGTGGGGCCGACGGTCGCCTCTATCAGCCCGGCTCGTGGTGCTGGATTCGGACGGACCCGACCGCGGGCGCCCCGGCCGTGAGTCTGGTCCCGACTAACAACGGCACTCTGTACAACAATTTCATTCTGTCCCCGGACGGGAAGCGGTTATACGCGACCGCGCGCGGCGGTCACCCGTACTCGTTGGACGCCAAGGAGCTGTTCGACTTCGGGCGTCGCGTGATCGCACCGGAAAGTATGAAGAGTCCTGAGGCTCAAATGTTCGGCCATCCGAACCCTCTGAAGGTGGGGACGCGGGAGGACTATTCCGCCGACGGAGTCATTTCGGCGGACGGGAAGTGCCTGTTCCTGAGTTCGGGGCACGTCTTCTGGCTCGCCGGAGCCGGGCCGCTGCCGGAAGTGGACGCGGCGGCGAAGTGGAAGCCGTGAGTACCGACGGGCGACGTTCGCTTGACCGCGCCGCCCATCGGCCTCTATAAAGACGGTTCGACTTTCGCCGCACACCACGCCGGGCCGAAACTGAATGTCCGTCAAAAGCCTTCCGCTCTCCGAAACGCCCGTCGCTCACGCGCATGGCTCGCACCAGGCGAAAGGCAACTTCGCGTTCATTTCACTGGGCTGTCCCAAGAACACCGTCGATAGCGAGCGGATGCTCGGCAAACTCGCCCAGGACGGCTACGCCCTTCAGCCCGACGCCAGCGGCGCGGACGTGGTCGTCATCAACACCTGCGGGTTCATCGAGCCGGCCCGGCAGGAGTCGCTCGCGGTCATCCGCGAGATGCTCGCGCTCAAGAAGGCCGGGAAGGTCGGGGCCGTCGTCGTCGCCGGGTGCATGGCCGAGCGGCAGCGCGAGGTGCTGCTCGAACAGGTGCCGGAAGTCGATCAGATCGTCGGCGTGTTCGGACGCGAAGAGATCGCCGACGTAGTGGATCGCGCCGTATCGGGCCGCGACCGGGAGGGAGCGGTTACCGAGCAGAAGTCGCTGTTCCGCCCGGCCCCGGTTCGCGCGATGGAAGATACCGCCCGCCTGCGCATCACCCCGCGGCACTTCGCCTACCTCAAGATCAGCGAAGGCTGCGACCGGCTTTGCACCTACTGCGCCATCCCGAAGATGCGCGGCAAGCACGTCACCAAGCCTATCGAAGAGGTCATTCGCGAGGCGAAGGAACTCGCCGCCGACGGCGTCCGCGAACTCATCATCGTCGCGCAGGACACCACCTACTACGGCATGGACCTGTACGGCCGCACGCGGCTGCCGGAACTGCTCCGCGCACTCGACGACGTCGATGGCATCGAGTGGATTCGCACGCTCTACGCGTATCCCGAACACATCTCGGACGAACTCATCGACACGTTCGCCGGCGCGAAGAAGATCATCCCGTATCTGGACATGCCGCTTCAGCACATCAGCGACCGCGTGCTGAAGCGGATGATCCGCCGCGTGGACCGCGCCGCGACCGAATCGCTCCTGCACCGCCTGCGCGACAAGTGGCCGGACCTCGCCATCCGCACCACGTTCATCACCGGCTTCCCCGGCGAGACCGAGGCGGAATTCGAGGAGCTGAAACAGTTTGTGGCGGATTTCAAGTTCGAGCGCGTCGGCGTGTTCCCGTACTCGCTCGAACCGGGCACGCCGGCGGAGAAGCTCGACGGCCACATGCCGGAAGCCGTGAAACAGGCTCGCGTTGCGGCGATCATGGAAGTACAGCAGCAGGTCGCGTTCGGGTGGGCCGAAGCGCAGGTCGGGAAGGAACACCCGGTGCTGATCGACGGCCCGGACCCGGAGTTCGCGAGCCACTTCCGCGGCCGTACTTACGCCGATTCGCCGGAGATCGACTGCGCCGTCCGCGTGAAGGGCAAGAACCTTCGGCCCGGCGACTTCGTGAAGGCCAAGATCACCGCCGCCGACGGCTACGACCTCGCCGCGAAGGCGGTCGGCAAGCCGTGGTGACGCGGGTTCGCGTGGGCAACGTCGCCCGCCGCCGCTAGAATGACCCTTTCGCAGCAATCCACGGACGTGAGAACCGACCAATGGGCATCCAACACGCGCCGAAGAGTCAGCGGAACAAGAACAAGAAGCGGGTCCGCGCCCGCAAGCACAAGCTCCGCAGCACCAAGAAGTACAAGGGCGGCGTGCGCTAAAGGCAAGAAGCATGGCCCGCAGATGACGCAGACTCCGGCGCAGATGAAATCAGATTAGAATAAACTCTTGTCTTATCTGTTCTCGCTCAAGGACGCGCGGATCGGCGAAGCGGATTGAAGGCAAGAAGGCATGGCCCGCAGATGACGCAGACTCCGGCGCAGATGAAATCAGAT
>JAYUBA010000208.1:0-2415 GCA_043741075.1 Frigoriglobus sp. | reverse complement strand
CACCCCGTCGCTGACGCTCCGGGTTCGCCAAACCCGCACGCCTTCCCGGACATCCGGCGGGCGTACCTGATCGTCTTCCTCGCCAGCTTCTGCGGGATGACGCTCGAACTGACCGCGTCGCGGGTGCTGGCGCAGTCGCTCGGCGTGTCGCTGTTCACCTGGACCGGCATCATCGGCGTGATGCTGGCCGGCACGGCTTTGGGGAACCTCACCGGCGGGTTGATCGCCGACCGGGCGGCGCGGCCGGGCGGCCACCTCAGCCCGCGGTTCTTCCTCGCGGCCACGCTGATCCTCGCCGGCGGGGCGTCCGTGTTCCTGTTCGTCGCGATGGCCCTCGTCACCCACTTCCAACTGTTCGAGACGTGGGGGCCGATCACGCAGGTCATGGGGTGGACGTTCAGCATGTTCTTCCTACCCATGTTCGCGCTCGGGCTGGTGTCGCCGCAGGTGATCCGGCTCGCGGTGCCGGACGTGGCGCACGCCGGCCGCGTGGCCGGGCGCGTGTACGCGTGGAGCACCTGCGGGGCCATCGTCGGCACGTTCGCCGCCGGGTACGTGCTGCTCTCCGCCCTCGGCATGTACCACACCATCCTCGCCGTGTCGCTGGTGCTCACGCTCACCAGCCTGCTCGTGGTGAACATCTGGAAGGAGACACAAGCGGGCATCAAGGCGGACGACACGACCGCGGCGAACACCGCCGCCGGCGCCGGCGCACTCCTGTACCTGTTCAGCATCGTGCTGGGCGGCATCACGGGCGGGTTCATTCTCACCGGCCGCGGGCAGAAGGACGAGTACGTCGCGCAGGTGGAGTCCAACTACTACACGATCAAGGTGAGCCGCGCCACCGGCTCGCGGGTGCCGGAGACGGCTCTGGCCCTGAACCTCGACCGCCTGCTGCACTCCGTCGTGGACCCGTACGACCCGACCTACCTCTATTACGAGCACGAGCACATCCAGATGGAGTTCCTGCGGCTCGTGCGGGCCGGCGCGCCCGAACCGCGGGCGCTGGTCATCGGCGGCGGCGGGTACACGTTCCCGCGCTACGCGATGGAGGCGATGCCGGAGTCCCGCGTAGACGTGGTGGAGATCGACCCGAAGGTGACGCGCGTCGCCCGCGACCACCTCGGGCTGAAGGACTACGACCACCTCCGCGCGATCCACATGGACGGCCGCCAGTTCGTCGCGGAGCGGGCCGCGCCCGGTTCCTACGACCTCGTGATTCAGGACGCGGTCAACGACCTGTCGGTGCCGGCGCACCTGATGACCAAAGAGTACAACGACGCGGTGAAGGCGGTACTCAAGCCGGGCGGCGCGTACCTGCTCACCATCATCGACTCGATCGAGCGCGGGAAGCTGTGGAAGGCCGCGATGGCGACGCTGGCGCAGACGTTCCCGGAGAAGAACGTGGTGCTGCTCACCGCGCGCGACATCCCGGAGAGCGGCACGCCGGACGGCGACCACTGGGACCGGCAGCGGCAGGTGCTGGTGATCTACGCGTCGGACAAGCCGTTCTCGCCGGAGGCGCTACGGGCCGCGGTGGTGGACCAACTGTCGCCGGCGTTCGCGGCCGGGGTGACCATCGGCGCGGCGTTCCGCGGCGACTTCGCGGCACCGCCCCTGATGGCCGCGGCCGAAGCGCTTGCACGCGAGGGAACCCCGTTCCACACCATTCCGGTGCCCGCGGAGCGGCTCAAGCCGTTCACCGCCCGCGCGCCGGGCGTCGTCCTCACCGACCAGTTCTGCCCGGTCGATAACCTCATGGCCGACGTGTTCCGCAACCGCTGACGGGCCGACCGCCCCGCACTAGGGCAGCAGATCGCGGACCAGTACGGACGCGTCCGGCGCGGCCAGCGGCGCGGCGCGCTCGGTGGGGCCGAGCGTGAGGTGCGTGCGGTACGCGGTGGCGGCGAGGTATTCGGGCCGCGGGAGCGGTTGCGGGTCGCGGAAGACGTGCAGTTGCCGCGCGTCGAGGTCCAGCACCCAGTAATCCGCGACGCCCGCAGTGGCGTACCGTTCGGCCTTCTCGGTGAGGTCGGTTCGCAACGTCGTGTCGGACACTTCGACCACGACCGCCGCGGTTGTGGGGTGGCGACCGATGTAATCACGCGGTCCGCCTGGCACCACCGCGAGGTCGGGTAGTGGGTCGTTGTGCTCATCGACGTGGAATGGTGACTGGCTGCGGAGAAACCACCCCGCCCCGAACATCGCGCGGAGGGCGGCATCGACGAGGGCGAGGCCGGTCGCGTGGGGCGGGTTCATCGGCCCTTGCTCCATAATGACGCCGTCGAGCAGGTACGCACGCTTCCCCTCGAACCAGCCCATGTCGCCCATCTGGTTGAACTCGGTGACGGTCCACCGGTGGGTCAGCGGGCGCGGGTATACTGCCAGTGCGGGCGCGGGTAATGTTGCGGTCGC
>JAYUBA010000207.1:0-8033 GCA_043741075.1 Frigoriglobus sp. | reverse complement strand
CTCTAACGGAGTAGTACTAGAGCGCTTTCGGTTAATGCGTAGCGGTGTACCCGGCGTGGCGGATGTAGTTGCCGCACTCGTCGGGTGTGAACGCCTCGTGGACGGTGCCAAAGAAGCTCTCGATCTTGTCGATGGTGCGCAACTCGGCCGCTCGTAACCGGGCCTTGATCTTGGCGAACGCCAGCTCGATCGGGTTGAGGTCCGGGCGGTACGGGGGCAGGTACACGACCGAACAACCGGCGCCCTCGATGGCCCGCACCGCCGCCACCCGCTTGTGGCTGGACAGGTTGTCCGGCACCACGATGTCGCCCGGCCGCAGCGTCGGGACCAGCACCTGTTGGGTGTACGCCACGAACCGGTCCCCGGTCATCGCCCCGTCGATCACCATCGGGGCCACCAGCCCGTCGGCCCGCAACGCCGCCACGAACGTCGTCGTCTTCCAGTGCCCGTGTGGGATCGCGTCGACCACCCGCTCCCCAATCGGCGCCCGGCCGTACCGCCGGGCCATCTTGGTATTCGCCCCGGTCTCGTCGAGGAACACCAGCTTCTTCGGGTCCAAGCCGGGCACCCGCGCCGCGCGGGCCGCGCGTTTCGCCTTCACGTCGGGCCGGTCCTGCTCGGCCGCGTGGATCACTTTTTTTTGAACGAGAACTCGATCCGCCGCAGGTACTCGGACAGGGCCGAGGTGCTGATCTTCAGTCCCAGCCGCTGGCGCAACTCGGCCAGGGTGGCGTCGGGGTCGGCGCGGACCCGTTCCCGCACCCGCGCGTCGTGCGGGGCCAGCGTGACCGGCCGACCGGGGCTGGGCGGACGCGGGGCCAGCGACCCGGTGGCCTTCTGCCGCTGCTTGAGCCGACGCACCCAGGGTTCACTCACCGAGTACTTCTGCGCCACGGCCGGCGCCTTCAGTCCGGCTCGGCAGTCGGCCCACACCCGCTTACGCAAGTCCATCGAGTACGCACGCATCGGAACCTCCTGAAATGGTTCCTCCGTCGTACCCGAACTCAAACCGTCGCGCTACACCTTTCCAGTAACCGCTCTAGTCTGGCCGAACTGATCGCCCACTGGGGGTACGACGCGGAACCGCTCTACGGCGGGGCCGCGGCTCTCGACGCCGCCCGCACCCGGCGCCCGGCCGCCGTCCTGCTGGACCTCGGGATGCCCAGGATGAACGGGTTCCAGGCGGTCACCGGGCACGAGGCGCTGGTGCTCCAGGCCCGGGAGGTTGGTATCGACTATTTCCTGGTGAAGCCCGTTGACCTCAGCCTCTTGCGGGAACTGCTCGGGCGCGGGTCGCGTCACGGGGAGCAATTATTCGCTCTCCGTGGCGAGTCGGTACTTGTCGATGAGGCGGTAGAGCGTTCGGCGGCTCACTCCGAGCGCCTTGGCCGCTTGCATCTTGTTCCCGCCGTGCCGCCGGAGTACGTCCGCGACGTGCCGCTGCTCCACCCGGTCCAGGTCGTCGGGGCTGACAACGGGCGCCGGCTCCCCCGCGGTCGGTGCCGACTCGCCGACCCGTCCCAGGTTCTCCGGTAGGTCGTCGGGCGTGATCGTGTCCCCTTCGGCCAGAATCTGCGCCCGTTCCAGGACGTTCGCGAGTTCGCGGATGTTTCCCGGCCAGTCGTACGCGCACAGGGCCGCGTGTGCGGCCGGGTCCACGGTCATGAGGCCGCGGCCGGCTTGCCGCGTGTGGAGGAAGTGAGCGATCAGTTCGGGGATGTCCCCCCGCCGGTCTTTCAGTGCCGGCAGGTCGATGGAGATGACGTTCAGTCGGAAGAACAGGTCCTCGCGGAACCGCCCGGCCTTCACCTCGTCCTCCAGCGGCTTGTTGGTGGCCGCCACCACCCGCACGTCGGCCCGCTTCTGCTGTGTGCCGCCCACCCGCCGGTAGTGGCCGTCCTCGAGCACGCGGAGCAACTTCGCCTGGAGCGCCGGGGCCATTTCGGCCACCTCATCGACGAACAGTGTGCCGCCCTCGGCCACCTCGAACAGCCCCATCTTGGCCCGGTCGGCGCCGGTGAAGGCGCCCTTCTCGTGGCCGAACAACTCGCTCTCCAAGAGGTGCTCCTGGAGGGTCGCGCAGTTGACCGTTACCAGCGGCTTGTCCAGCCGCGCGCTGTTGCCGTGGAGGGCGCGGGCGACCAACTCCTTGCCGGTGCCTGTGGGGCCGCGGACGAGCACCGTGGCGCCCGTCGGGGCCACCTTCTCGATCATCGACACGACCTTGCCCAGCGCCGGGCTGGACCCGACGATGCGGTACCGGTCGGACTCGAACACGAGGCTCTTGACGTACTGGCGGAGGCGGAGGTTCTCGACGCGCAGCCGGCGGACCTCCATGGCGCGGTCGAGCACGGGCAGTACGGTCTGCATCCGGAACGGCTTGAGGACGTAGTCGAACGCCCCGGCCTTCATCGCCTCGACGGCGGTTTGGATCGTCCCCTGGCCGGTCATGATGACGCCGACCAGGAGCGGGTCGATCTCCAGCGCCTGGCGGAAGAGCTGGATGCCGTCGGTGCCGGGCATCATCAAGTCGGACAGGAGGATGTCGTACCCGCCGGCCCGTAGTTCGCCCGGCGCCTGGGCCGGATCGGACAGGCCGCGGGCGTCGAACCCCTGCTCGCCGAGCGACTCGCACAGGGCCTTCATCAGCTCGACCTCGTCGTCCACGACGAGCAGCTTGCCGCGCGGGGCGGGCGTGGACATGGCGGGGTCCCACGGGGAGGGTGATGGCTATTCGGCGTGCAGGCCGGCGACGTTCGTGTCCGGGTGCAGGGGGAGGGCGAGGCGGATGGTGGTCCCCCGGCCGAGTTCACTCTCGATCACCAGCATCCCCTGGTGCTGATCGATGATCCGCTTACAGATGGCCAGGCCCAGTCCGGTCCCCTTGCCCTCCTCCTTGGTGGTGAAGAAGGGATCGAACACGCGGTGCAAGAGGTCGGCCGGTATGCCCTCGCCGGTGTCGGCGACCTCGACGACCACCGCCGGGATTCCGCCCGGCAGTTCCCCGGCCCGGACGCGGAGGCCGAGCCGCCCGCCGTCGGGCATCGCGTCGGCGGCGTTGGTGAGCAGGTTCAGGAACACCTGCCGCAGGTGCTGCCGGTCCGCGTGGATGTGCGGCACGCCGGGCGCGAACTCCGGCGCCACCACAACCCGCCGCTTGCGCAGGAGGTGCGCGACCAGCGCGACCGTCTTGGTCACCTCGTCGCACACGTCCACGGTGGACACCTGGTCGCGGCCGGCGCGGCTGAACTGGAGCAGGTTGGCGACGAGGCCGGCCATCCGCTCGACCTCGCCCTCGATCACCTCCAGCGGCCGGCGGCGGGGGTCGTCCGGCGGGGTCTTCGACAGCACCCACTCGACCCGCAGGCTGACCGTGCCGAGCGGGTTGTTCAGCTCGTGGGCGATGCTCGCCGCCAGCTCGCCCACCCCGGCGAGCTTGGCCGCTTGCCACAGTTGCTGTGTCGTCGCCCGCAGCTCCTCCTCCGCCCGCTTCCGCTCGGTGACATCCCGCAGGATGAGCGTGTGGACCGCGTGCCCGCCGATCTCGGTGCGGGACGACGAGACCTCCAGCGGCACCGACCGCCCGTCGGCGCGCCGCCCCTCGACCTCGCGCGGGGTCGAATCCGGCAGCACCGCCGGCAGCCCGGCCGGGAGGAACCGGGTCAGCTCCGAACCGGTCGCGTCGCACGCGGGGCAGCCGAACACCCGCCCGGCCGCCGGGTTGAACAGCGTCACGCGGAGGCCCGCGTCGAGCAGCACGATCGCGTCCTGGGCCGACCGGATGACCGCGTCGAGGCGGGCCTGGGTGTCGGCGAGTTCGGCCCGCGCGCGGAACTGCTCCAGCTCCCGCTGCGCCGCCTCGTACCGCTTCCGGTCGCTCACGTCCCGGACGATCGCGGTGAACAGCGCCCCCGCGCCCGTCCCGAACTTCGAGATCGACACCTCGGCGGGAAACTCCGACCCGTCTTTTCGCCGCCCGAACACCTCCCGCCGTTCGCCCATGACCCGGCTCGGCTCGACCGCCCGCGCGAACTGCGCCACCTGGGCGGGGTGCGCCTCGTGGAACCGCGCCGGGAGGAGCAACTCGAGCGGCCGGCCGACGACCTCCTCCGGGGCGTAGCCGAACAGCTTGGCGGCGCCGCGGTTGAACAGGACGACCTCCCGCCGGTCGTCGGCGGTGACGATCCCGTCCTCGGCGATGTCGAGGATGTCGATCAACTGGTCGGGGGAGATGCGCGCGAGCACGGCGCTCCTGATGGGTGGCCCGCCGTTCCCTCGGCCGCCCGGACGCGTGGGATCGGACACCATTTCGGACTCACATGAAGATGGTGCCCGATCCGACACCGGTTGTCAACAGCCGAGTGCGCGTTCGTCCCCGAGGCGCGAGCGCTCGTGCCGCGAAAAGCGGCGGCCCACGCGGCTCGTGCCGAGATGTGACGCCGAGAACCCAGACGCGCTCGGTTAGCGCGCGTGTGCTTTGCGGAACAGCACGTAGCTGAACCCGTAGAGCAAGGTGACCAACACAACTCCGAAGCCCATCATCGTCAACGTTTGCACGGCAGCCTCCCCTGTTCACTCGGCCACCGGTTGCCATCGCAATCCGAGTGCCAGTGTTCCCCGTGTGCGGAGGCACCGATTGTGTCTTCTTTTCGACCTGCCGACAGCGCTGAGAGGTGACCGGGGTGTGCGGCTGTGGCACACGAATGTACCCGCGCGTGCGGAGCGGTCACACCCTCGCGGTCTCCGACCGCCAATCGCGGCGGGTTCGCGGTCGCTCCGCCCCCGGCACGTTCGTTGCTCTCGCCCAGAACAGGATTCGGGTGCGAGGCAGAACACCAGCGGAGGAGAGGGCATGAGGACCGCGCTCGCGTGTCTCAACCACACATGCAGCCTGGAGCGGGAATGCTGCCTGGAGCGGGAATGCTGCCTGCATCAACTCGCGGCCGAGATTCGCAACTACCACCGGAGCCACCTGCGCGAACTGCGGTTTGAAGTTCTGCTGAGTGGCGTCGTCATTCGTGGGGTGTCGAGATCGTACTACGGCAAACAACTCGCCCTGCACGAAATTCGCCGACGGTGTCGTTTGCTGGTGACGGCGAATCGGATCGAGGTTGAAGAAGTGGAGCCGAACACCGTCTCCCGATCTGACCCTGTTGGAGGTTGAACATGACCCGCGACCCGAACGATATCGTGCGAGTGTATTCCGGTCCGCTGGTGTTGGTTGAGGCGTACCAGACGGCGCTGACCGGGGCCGGGATCGCGTGCCAGGTGGTCGGCACGGAACTGGCCGGTAGTTTCGGTTCCGTCCTCCCGGAGCCGATCGAACTGTGGGTACATCGGATCGACCTGTCGAGGGCCACAGAAGCGATCGAACGCGAGTCGCGGCCGAAAAGCGAGGCGGGCCACGACCGGCCGCGCCGGCACTTCCCGCACCCGACCGACGACCCGAAGCCGGGGCCCGCGCCGCACCGGAAGGAACCGTACGTGAACCCCGATCCGGGGGCGTGAGGAGCTCGCCATCTACGGGCCGGCGAATCCGGGCATGCGTGCGTCGGAGCCGGGAACGCCGGGGGCGGGGTGAGATCGAGAGCTCGCCCGTTGCGGCAACTCACCGGATGGCGCAACAGCCGACCGACCTGTCGGGCCGGCACACCACAGGGGACCGGCGATGACGTTCCGACGCATCCTCCACGCGACCGACTTCTCCCCGTGTTCGTCCGCGGCGCTGGCCGTGGCGGGGTCGCTGGCCGACGCCCTCCACGCCGAACTGCTCGTCCTCCATGTGTCCCCGCTCACCGCCGTCGTGCGGTCGTCCGGGATCTCACTGGTGAAGGCGGACGACGCGGACGAACTCGCGGGCCGCCTCCGCGGCCTCCGCCCGTCCGCGCCGGGCGTGGCCGTCACCCACCGGCTCGAGCACGGGGAACCGGGCGTGCTCATTCCGCGGGTCGCGGCCGAGTGGGGGGCCGACCTGATCGTGATGGGCACGCACGGCCGAACCGGGCTGCTCGACCGGATGCTCCTGGGGAGCGTGGCCGAGACGATCGTCCGCGAGGCCGGCTGCTCCGTTCTGACGGTGAAGGCCCCGGCCGGGCCGGAACCCGCCGGGACAACTGTCCACGACCGCCGGGTTCGCTCCTGACATCCGGGAGGGCGGCTCTCGCAAGCCCTCGAACGCGTCGATGCCGCCGGGCCTGCTCGCCGGCACCGGCACATCGGTCGTCCGCCCCGGCTCGGTCTTGGCCTCCGAATTGCTCTTCATCCTCGCCACCGTTCTCACCACCTGTCGCAGGAACGTCCCACAACTGGTGCCGAGACGCCCTTTACTCTGGAGAAGCCGATGCAGCCGCTGATTCGTTCCCTGCTGTGGGCCGTCGCCGCCGCCGCTGCCGTCGTGCTGGTCGGGTCCGGGCGCGCGGACGACAAGCCGAAGCCCAAGGCGGACGACCCCAAGAAGCCGACCGTGATGCAGCGGAAACTGACCCACGCCCAGAAGGCGCTGGAGGGGCTCGCGGTCAACGACTTCGACAAGATCCGGGTCGCGGCCGACGGGTTGATCGAGTGCGTCAAGGACGCGACCTGGAAGATCAACGACACCGACAAGTACCTGTTGTACAGCAACGAGTTCCTGCGCCGGGCCGAGACCCTCAAGAAGGCCGCGAAGGACAAGAACACCGACGCCGCGGCGCTGGCCTACGTCGATCTGACCCTGACCTGCGTGAGGTGCCACCAGCACCTCCGCGAGGATCGCATCAGCGCCCTCCCGGTCGCGCCCCCGGTCGCGCCCCGCCGGTGACCGCCGAAGGGGGGCGGTATTCACCGGCCGTCTCTACGGTCGGCCCATGAGTCTCCGATGCCCGAGATGATGACGTGCTTCGTGATGCACGGCATCGGCAAGGTCGGCATGATGGACAAGCCCGTCCCACGCGCGGGACCGGGCGCCGCCGTCGTCCGCACGACCGCCGCGCTCGTCTGCACCTCCGACACCCACACCGTAGCGGGGGCGATCGGCGACCGCCGGGGCTTGACGCTCGGACACGAGGCCGGCGGCGTGATCCACGAGTTGGGCGAACTCGCCGCCGCCAGTGGCCTGTTCCGGGTCGGCCAGCGCGTCGCGGTCAGTGCCATCACGCCGTGCTACGCGTGCGACAACTGCCAGCGCGGCTACCCGAGCCAGTGCGGCGGGATGCTCGGCGGGTGGAAGTTCGCCAACCTCAAGGACGGCAGCTTCGCCGAGTACTTCCACGTCAACAACGCCGCGGCCAACCTCGCGCCCATCCCCGACGGCCTCACCGACGAGCAGGCCGCGTACTGCAGCGACATGCTCTCCACCGGGTTCGTCGCGGCCGAGCACGCGAACATTCCCATCGGCGGCAGCGTGGCCGTGTTCTCGCAAGGGCCGGTGTGTCTGATGGCGACCGTCGGCGCGCCTCCGCGGCGCGGGGCTGGTCATCGGGGTGGAGTCCGTGCCGAACCGCGTCGCGCTGGCGCTGAAGTACGGGTGCGACGTGGTCGTGGACACCAGCAGCACCGATTGCATTCTCCCGATAAGTTTCTGGCAGCATTCCACAAGTCTCGTCCCACGCATTGATTGCGTCGTGGGTGTCGCTGAATCATTTCCCGGTGACGCTAGGCGAATTCTGCGGAGGAACTCGCTGCCCCCCGTTCCCGAGTTCAGGTATCGGGCATTGGTCTACGGAACCGAAGGTTGCAGGTTCGACTCCTGCTGGGTGTACCTACTGATCCGCAGGTAAGCAAAGCGATCCGTGTTATGGGTTCTTGATGGCGTTTCGCCCTGCATTTTCAGGGCATTCGGGCGTTTGCCCGAAGCAAGGGTAGCATTGCTTACCTGCGGATCAGTAGGGCAAACCATGACTGAAAAAGTGACGTAGCGAATGAACGAAGACGATTTCCCAGTTCAGCCGGCAAATTGCGGTACTTGTTTAGCGGGTCAACCCCTTGAAAACACAGCGTTTTCGCGGCATCATCGGCTGTAAATTCGCGAGTAGTTGATGAGTTTCCATCCGGCGTTG
>JAYUBA010000206.1:0-2418 GCA_043741075.1 Frigoriglobus sp. | reverse complement strand
CCGCCTTCGTCTGCTCGTCGGCGGTCATTAGCCCGTCGAGCTTGGTCGAAGCCCACAGCAGCATCGCGGTGTGGTGCAGGTCCGGGGGCGGGGTCTTCTTCAGGTACGCCTTCAGCTTCTTGATGCCGGCCCGCGCCTTCTCGGTCTGCACGTAGTCGCCCGGCGCGGAGCCGACGGCCAGCGCCGCGAGCACGGCCCCGTAGTAGTCGTCGTGTTCGAGCGGCGGCCAGTCGCACTTCAGCCAGTCCCACGCCCCGGCCTCGGTCTGCACGTCCCACATGCGGTCGAGGGCCGCCCGCGTCGTCGCGTGCAGCTTGCCGGTCTGCTGCGCGTCGTTGAACGCGAGCGCGAACGCGGTGGCGACGACGTACGCGTCGCCCTGCGGCTTGCCGCCGGCGGACCAACTCTCCACGTCCTTTTCGAGGAACGTGCGGACCTCCTTCCACGCGTCGCCTTTGAGGAGCGGCCGGGCGGTGAGGTACGGCATGTTAGTGTGACAGGTGATGCACGCGCGGTCGCGGGTCCAGTTGATGCCGACGCCGTCGAGGTACTCGGCGGCCTTCGCCGGGGAGAACGCCTTGGCGAGCGGTTCCGTGGGCTTGCTCGGCGCGGGCTGGGGGAAGTCCGCGGCCCCGGCGGGCGCGGCGATGAGCGCGAGGGCGAGGGCGAGGGCGAGGGCGAGGAGAGGGGCGCGCATGGGTGGTCCTGGGTGTTCGGTCTTCGCCCCGAAGGGGCGTTGGGTAATAGCCAGGGCGTAAGCCCTGGGCCGCGATGCTCCGCCCTTCCCAGGGCTTGCGCCCTGGGCTATTACCCAACGCCCCTTCGGGGCGAAAGGCAACTCAAACCACGTCCTTCAGCTCGAACCCCTTGCGGTACTCGCGGGTGAGCAGCGCGTTGGCCTTATCGTTGTTGGTGAACCGCTCCGTCTTCGCGTCGATGGCGAGCACCGGCCCGAACCGGCCGACGGTCTTCTCCGCGTTCAGCTTGTTCGCCTTCAGGTGGGCGAGCATCCCGGCCGCGAACTCGTTCACGCTCTTGTCGGTCGAGACCTTCTCGGCCTTCCCCACCGGCTGCTCGGTGCCCAGCCGGTAGCTGATGTTCGCGAGGTGGCACAGCGACGCGGACAGGTGCCCTTCCGAGATGTCGCAGTTCAGCTCCTCGTGCTTGCGGCTGCGGACGGCCTTCACGAAGTTGTCGAAGTGCAACTGATCGCTGCCGCCGGCGAACTTGGCGGTCTCCTTGCCGTCCTTGTCGTAGGCGATGCCGCCGGCGTAGTTCGCGCACACCACGTACCCGTCGGTGCCGACCCAGATGTTGCCGACCTTCGCGCCCTTGTAGTCGCCCGTCGGCAGCCCGCGGACCTCGAAGATCAGCTTCTCGGGGCCGTAGTCGAACACGGACAGTTGGGTGTTGGCGGTCTCGCCGTCGTCGGTGTAGCCGAACCGGCCGCCGAGGCTGAACGCGGTGTTCGGCATGGTCGTCTTGCCGAGGCCCCAGCGGGCCTTGTCCATCTCGTGGACGCCCTGGTTGCCGAGGTCGCCGTTGCCGGTCGCCCACATCCAGTGCCAGTCGTAGTGGACCCTGGCCCGCATGACCGGTGCCTTCGGGGCCGGGCCGCACCACAGGTCGTAGTCCATCGTCGCCGGCGGCTCGGTCGCCTCCTTCACCTTGCCGATGCTGCCGCGCGGCTTGTAGCACAGGCCGATGGCGAGATCGACCGTGCCGATCTTCCCGCCGCGGACGTGCGCGATCGCGTCCCGCATACCGGGGTTGCTGCGGCTCTGCGTGCCCACCTGGCAGATGCGCTTGTACTTGCGGGCGGTCGCCAGCATGACCGCGCCCTCGCGGACGTTGTGCGTCGCCGGCTTCTCGCAGTACACGTCCTTGCCGTTCTCCATCGCCCACACCGCCATGAGCGCGTGCCAGTGGTTCGGCGTGGCGATGGACACGATGTCGATGTCCCTGTCCGCGACCACCTTCCGGATGTCCTTCTCGTACTTCGGCGCCTTGCCCTGCTTGGCCTCGATGGCCTTCATCGCGCGGCCGATGACCGCCTCGTCGCAGTCGCAGACGGTGGTGATCTCGCAGTTGTTCTTGCCGAGGAACCCGGACACGTGGCTCATGCCGCGGCCGTTCACGCCGACCACCGCGACGCGCAGTTTGTCGGCGGCGCCGCGCGCGGCGGCCGGGGCGCGCTTCTCGTCCGCGGCGGCGCCCGACCCGGCGGCGGCGGCGGCGATGAGGGCGGAGCGGTTGATGAACTCGCGACGGCTGAAGATGTCCATTGGCAGCTCTATCCGGCCGGAGCCGGGCAGGGGGTGAGGAGAGAGCGAGGCGTCAACCACTTTAATCGGACGCGGGGACGAGAACAACGGGGTAGGGGGAAAAGAAGAGAAGACCCCTCACCCGGCTCGAAGA
>JAYUBA010000205.1:0-2429 GCA_043741075.1 Frigoriglobus sp. | reverse complement strand
CGGGCGCGGCAAGCCGACGGCAGAGGAGGATTGACCATGCGCGTTCGCTGGCGCGGGCTGGAACTGCCGAGTCGGGTCCAGGCCGACCGCTCCACACTCACCGACACCTACGGGAAGTTCCACGCCGAACCCTTCGAGAAGGGCTTCGGCATGACCATCGGCAACAGCATCCGCCGGATTCTACTGTCCAGCCTCGAAGGCAGCGCCATTACGCGGGTCAAGATCCAGGGCGTGATGCACGAGATTTCCAGCATCACCGGCGTCGTCGAGGACGTGACGGACATCATCCTGAACGTCAAGAGC
Source organism: Frigoriglobus sp. (assembly GCA_043741075.1). Classification (GTDB taxonomy): domain Bacteria; phylum Planctomycetota; class Planctomycetia; order Gemmatales; family Gemmataceae; genus Gemmata. Next base: position 2,126 of record JAYUBA010000205.1, on the reverse strand, counting down.
CTGGTGGTGAAGAACCTGTCGGACCAGCCGAAGACGATCCGCATCCAGAAGCACGAGGCCGGGTCGATCCGCGGCGTGGACGTGCAGCACGACGAGACCATCCAGATCATCAACCCCGAACACCACATCGCCACCATGACGAGCGACGTGCCGTTCGTGATGGAGATGACGGTGGAGAACGGCCGCGGGTACCGCACCGCCGACGACAACGCCGGCAAGGAGCGCGAGGTCGGCGTCATCCCGGTCGATTCCAGCTTCTCCCCGGTCGTGCGCGTCAAGTACGACATCGAGGAGACCCGCGTCGGCCAGAAGACGAACTACGACCGGCTGGTGATGGAGATCTGGACCAACGGCACGCTCGCCCCGCAGATGGCGATCGTCGAGGCCGCGAAGATCCTCCGCAAGCACCTGAACCCGTTCGTGCAGTACACGGAGCCGGGGCCGGAGGTGCCGCTCGACGAGCCGATCGAGATCGGGCCGGCGGCGTCGGTCGCGGACAGCGCGAACGCCGAACTCGACCGCAAGCTGAACATGAGCCTCGCCGAACTCGACCTGTCGGTGCGGGCCACGAACTGCCTGGAAACCGAGGGCATCACCACCGTTCGCGAGCTGGTCCTGCGCTCGCCGGAGGAGCTGCTCGAGGTGCGCAACTTCGGCGAGACGACGCTCCGCGAGGTGCGGTCGAAGCTCGAAGAGCGCGGCCTGACGCTCGGGATGCGTATCCCGCCGCGCCGGTCGTAAGCGACGGCTTTCGCCGTCGCCGAGAGGTCAGAGGACAGCGGTCAGAGGTCAGACGAGACCGCCGCTGTCCCGCCACCTCCACCTACCTTGGCACGGGGTGGAGTTCTTGCTTCTGACCTCTGATTTCTGTCCTCTGACCTCTACCGAGGGAAGCCATGCGCCACCGTAAACGCGGACGCCACCTGAACCGCAACGCCGCCCACCGGCGGAGCCTGTTCCGCAACCTGAGTCGCGCGCTCATCACGCACGAGAAGATCGTCACCACGCTCCCGAAGGCCAAAGAGCTTCGGCCGTTCGTGGAGAAGCTCATCACCCTCGCCAAGCGGGCGCACGCGGCCATCGCCGCCGCCGCGGGCAAGGGCGAGGCCGAGGAGCAGAAGGCCAAGGTGCAGGCGCTGCACTACCGCCGGATGGCGATGGCCGAACTCGGCCCGATCCACGGCACCCCGATCTGGGACAAGAAGGAAGAGATCGTCGAGGACCCGCTGAACACGTCCACGCGGAAGAGCGCCGACACGGTGCTGAAGAAGTTGTTCCGCGAACTCGGGCCGCGGTACGCCGACCGGCCGGGCGGCTACACCCGCGTCATGAAGCAGCACTACCGCCGGCTCGGCGACGGCGGTACGACGGCGGTCGTGGAGTTGCTGAAGAAGGACGAGAAGAAGGTGCAGGTGAAGGAGAAGAAGCCGGTCGCGCCGACCGCGCCGCTGCCGGTCGCGTCCGCGCCGTCGCCGGTGGCGACGCCGCCCGTGACCACCCCGCCGGGGTCCGGTGAAACACCCGCCACCACCTGACCGCGTATCGACGTGCGGCCACTCACCGAACCCCCGCGACTCCGTCGCGGGGGTTCGGTCGTTTGCGGGTAGAATACCGGCATGAGCGACGAAGCCGCACTCCTGACCGCGATCGCCGCGCACCCGGACGAGGACACGCCGCGGCTCATGTACGCGGACTGGCTCGACGAACACGGCCGGCCGATCCGCGCGGAGTTCATTCGCGTGCAGATCGACATCGCGCGGAAGGACCACCTGCCGCGTGCGATCCTCAACCGCTACGTCGATCTCTTCAAGCGGAACCAAGACCTGATCGACGACCACCGTACCGAACTGCTCGGCCCCCTCGCGGGATTACCGGCGGAGGTGCGGGTCGAGTTCCGCCGCGGGTTCGTGTCGGAAGTGACGCTCTCTGCGTTTCACTACTACCAGCACATGCACTCAATCGCCGTGCTGGAACTGCCTCCCCGCGTCGCGGTGGAAGACTCCGTGGGGGTGATTCGCGGATTCCTGGGGTTCGACGTTTACATCTTCAGTCCTGACTCGTCGATGCACCTCGTCGTCGCCGTTCGCACTGGCCCAAATGGTGACGAAACTGCGGACTGGGTAGTA
>JAYUBA010000204.1:0-2432 GCA_043741075.1 Frigoriglobus sp. | reverse complement strand
CCAGCACCCCTCACCCGTCGGCGAAGCGCCGCCACCCTCTCCCGCAAGGAGAGAGGGCCAGAGAAGACACCGGCCCCGAACGTCCCTACTCTGCCGCCCCTTCTCTTCCCCTTCGCTCACGTCTCGACCACTTCGGTCTTCACGCCGGCGTACTGGCCGTCGGCGGTGCGGCCGACTACGTACACGTCGATGGTCACCTCGCCCACCTTGAAGACGGTCGTGCCGCTCAGGTGGTGGCCGAGGAGCGCGAACAGCGGGAGGAAGTCGCCGCGGCTCTCTTCGGGGATGGTCCGCGCGAGGTCCGCGAGCGTCACCTGCTCGACCGGCGTGCCCTTGGCGACCTTCGCGTTCGCGCGCACGGCGGCCTCGTCCGGCGGGCCGGCGGCGCCGGGCCACACAAACGCCTCGATCGGCGCGTCGGACTCGCTGGGGAACAGCAGCCCCTTGGCCGCGTCCTTCAGTTCCTTCAGGATCGGGTTCGCCTTCGCCATGTGGCATCGCCGGGTTCGGGTACTCGCCGGGGGGTCAGGCAGTCAGGCAGTCAGGCAGTCACTTCTCGGTTTGGCGGCCTGACTCCGGTCACGGCCGCTTCGGGGTGTGAATTTTCTCCTTGATCGCCTCGGCCGCGTCGTCGGGCACCTGACCAGACCAGGGGTTGAAACCCCTGGTTTCTATGGTTCGCGCACGACCTTCAGCACGCGGCCGTTGCTCGCGTCGGAGATGTAGATGTCGCCGGTCTTCGGGTGAACGATCACGCCGTGCGGCTGGTTGAACTCCGCCTTCAGCGGGTCGCCGTCGCCGAGCGTGTTGCCCTTCTTGCCGGTGCCGGCCACCGCGGTAATTGTGCCGTCTTTCGGGCTGAAGCGCACGACGCGGTGGTTCTCGGTGTCGGCGATCAGCACGGAACCGTCCTTGTCGATGCACAGGTGCTTCGGGCCGTTCAGCGCGGCGTCGAGCGCCTTGCCGGTGCCCATGCCAGACTTCCCAGTGCCCGCGACGGTGCGAATCTTCCCCTTCGCGTCCACCACGCGCAGCGCGTGCCCGCCGCGTTCGAGAATCCAGATGTTGCCGTCCTTGTCCACGGCGTGCGCCCGCGGATCGACCAGCGGTTGCGCGGTCGCGTCCTCCCCGTCCTTCGGCACGCCGCCCTTGCCGCTCCCGGCGACGGTGGTGACGACGTTCGTCTTCATTTCTACCTTGCGGATGCGCTTGTTGTCGAGGTCGGTGATGTACAAGTTCTTCTTGTCGGGGTCGAATGAGACGCAGAACACGCCGCCGAACTTCGCGTCCTTCGCGGGACCGCCGTCGCCGCTGAAGCCCTTCTCGCCGGTGCCGGCGAACGCGTTCACGGTCAGGTCGAAATCGACCACTCGGACGCGGTTGTTCCAGGTGTCGGCGAGGTAAAATCCGTTCGAACCGACGGCGAGTGAGTGCATCCCGTTAAAGGTCGCTTTGTCGGCCGGGCCGCCGTCGCCGTCGTTGCCTTTCTTCCCCTCGGTTCCCGTGACGGTGACGAGGTGCCCTGCCCGGTGGATGCCACGGAGGCGTTCGCCCTTCGCCATCTCCACGATCAGTACCGAAGGGCCGTAGAAGTCCACGCCGAACGGCTGGATCAACTTGGCCTTCGTCGCCTCGGTGTCGTCGGCGCCGTCACCGCCCCCGGCGACGAGGACGAGTTTGTCGGCGCGCGCGGCCGAAGCCGAGAGCACGAGCAGGAGAGCGACGAACGCGGTTCGGCACATGGCGGTTCTCCGTGAGGCGGTGAGGTGAAGGTACGCGGGGCCGCGGCGGCGTCAACGCGGCGCACCGCGGGGGCAATTCTCGCCTCGCCAAACGCCCGCCGGCCCGCTACCCTCTGGGATGTTATCCCCCGCCATTGTCGGGGGCGGTTCTCACCGGAGCAATCCATGCGGACACTGATCGGGATCGGGGCGGTACTCGTACTGGCGTGCGGGATCGCCACCGCCGACGACAAGAAGGACGAGAAGTTCGACGCGGCGAAACTCCTCGGCAAGTGGGAGCCGAGTCAGCCGAAGAAGGGCGAGGAGTTCGTGATGGACTTCGCCAAGGACGGCAAACTGTCCGTCACCGGCACGCTCGACGGCAAGTTGCAGACGTTCGAGGGCAGCTACAAACTGGACGGCGCCAAGCTCTCCTTCGAGCTGAAGGTGAAGGGCGCGGACGGCAAGGTGGAAGAGGTCAAGGAGACGGTGACGCTCTCCAAGCTGACCGACGACGAGATGGAGGGCAAGGACAAGGAGGGCAAGGTGGAGGCGCTGAAGCGGGTGAAGCCGAAGAAGTGACCGGTGTTGCCCTCTCCCCTTGCGGGAGAGGGTGGCGGCGCTTCGCCGACGGGTGAGGGGTGCTGGACAACACGAAGAAGGCGAAGCTCACTTGACGTGCGAAGGTTTACCCCTCACCCGTCGGCGAAG
>JAYUBA010000203.1:0-2434 GCA_043741075.1 Frigoriglobus sp. | reverse complement strand
TCGATGAACTCCAGCGCCATCTCCATCGAGAACACCGTCGCCGGCTTCAGCACCGCCGCCTTGTCGCTGCCGGACGCCCGCATGTTGGTCAGCGGCTTCGCCTTGGTCACGTTCACCACCATGTCGTTGTCGCGGCCGTGTTCGCCGACGATCTGCCCCTCGTACACGGCGTCCTGCGGGGCGATGAACAGGTTGCCCGACAGGTCCTCGGCCGAATACGCGGTCACCTTCCCGGTGTCCTTCGAGATGAACACGCCGGTGGCCCGCCCGGCCGAACTGCCCTTCAGCGGGCGGTAGTCGAGGAAGTTGTGGTGCATGATGGCCGTGCCCGACGTGGACGTCAGCATCCGCGTGCGCAGGCCGATCAGCGACCGCGCCGGGATGTGGAACTCCACCTGCGTGCTGCCGCGGTGGCTCTCCATCCGCTGGAACTCGCCCTGCCGCTCCAGCACCAGCCGCATCACGGTGTTCTGGTGGTCGGACGGCACCTCCACGACCAGGTGCTCGAACGGCTCGTGCTTGCGCCCGTCGATCTCCTTGACGATCACCTGCGGCTTGCCGACGGCCACCTCGCCGCCCTCGCGGCGGATCGTCTCGAGCAGCACGCCGAGGTGCAACAGGCCGCGCCCGCTGACGATGAACTCGCTCTCGCGGACCCCCGGCTTGACGCGCAGCGCGACGTTGTGCTGCAGCTCGCGGTTCAGCCGGTCGCGCAGCTCGCGGCTGGTCAGCGGCTTGCCGTCCTGGCCGGCGAACGGCGAGTCGTTCACCCGGAACACCATGTCCAGCGTCGGCTCGTCGATGGTCAGCTTCGGCAGCGCCTTGGGCTTGTCGAACTCGCAGATGGTGTCGCCGATGTCGGCGTCGTCGATGCCCACGACCGCGCACACGTCGCCGGCCTTGAGTTCCTCCACCTCCCGCTTGGCGAGGCGGTCGAACTCCAGCACCTGCACCACCGTGTCCGGGAACACGCTGCCGTCCTTCTGCTTGACGACGGACACCTTCTGGTTCTTGCGGATCTTGCCGGCGAAGATCTTGCCGATGGCGATCTTGCCGACGAACTCGCTGTACTGCAGCGCCATGATCTGCATCTGGAGCGGGGCGTTCTCGTCCACGTCCGGCGGCGGCACCTTCGTCAGGATGGCGTCGAACAGCGGGCCGAGGTCCTTCGGCTCCACGTCCAGGTCGGTGGTGGCGATGCCGGCCCGGCCGCTGGCGTAGAGGACCGGGAAGACGGCGGTGTCGTCGTCGGCGCCCAGCTCGATGAACAGGTCGAACATGAGCGCGTGGACTTCCGCGATGCGGGCGTCCGGGCGGTCGATCTTGTTGATGATGACGATCGGCTTCAGCCGGGCGGCGAACGCCTTCTTGAGCACGAACCGCGTCTGCGGCAGCGGCCCCTCGGCGGCGTCCGCCAGAACGAACGCCCCGTCGGCCATCTTCAGGATGCGCTCGACCTCGCCGCCGAAGTCGGCGTGCCCCGGCGTGTCGATCAGGTTGACCTTCACGTCGCCGATGCGGATGCCGCAGTTCTTGGCGAGGATGGTGATGCCCCGCTCCCGCTCCTGGTCGTCGGAGTCCATGATGAGGCCGTGCTGCCCCCCCACCAGTTTGTCCAGTTCCTCGGTGCGGAACTGGCCCGACTGGCGCAGCATCTGATCGACGAGGGTCGTTTTGCCGTGGTCGACGTGGGCGATGACGGCGACGTTCCGGATATCGTTCCGCTTCATAGATTCGTTGCGAGTGCCGGGCTTCGAGTTTCGTGCTCCGAGTGAGAGGCCCGCGACACCGGGTCGCGTCTTCAGCTCGGACCCTGGAACCCGCAACCCGGAACTTCCCTCTGGTCTGGTGGAGTCAAGCGCTTCCTGTAATGTAGAAGTTGCGCGCCCCGCCCGGAAGGGCAGATCGGCGCGAGGATTCGGTGAACGCGGTCCGGCCGGGGTGGAGATCCGCGATGCTGCTGTACCTGATCCGGCACGCTGAGGCCGTCGAACCGGGTTCGCCGGGCGCGGCCCGCGACTTCGACCGGGCGCTGACGGCCCGCGGGCGGGACCAGGCCCGCGCCCTGGCGGACGCGTTCGCCCGGCTCAAACTGCCGGTGGACGCGGTGGTCGCCAGCCCGCTGGTCCGGGCGCACCAGACCGCGGCGGAACTGGTCGGCGTGTGGCACCCGGGCGGGCGGCCGGTCACGTGCGACCAACTCGCCCCGGAGCGCCTGAGGCCGGGGAAATTGTCGGATTTCCTCGCGGCCGTGCCGGGGGATTCCGTCGCGGCGGTCGGGCACATGCCGGAACTGGGCGCCTACGTCGAGTGGCTGATCGGCGCGGCGGCCGGCAGCATCCCGCTGGCGAAGGCGGCGGCGGCGTGCGTCGCGTTCGCGGGCGACCCGGCGAAGGCCGCGGGCGAGTTGCGGTGGGTCGTCACGCCGGACTGG
>JAYUBA010000202.1:0-8102 GCA_043741075.1 Frigoriglobus sp. | reverse complement strand
GGACGTAGCACAGGGCGGAAGCCCTGTGCTTCCTGTGTTCCAATGCGGTGGCCTGTGGCGGGCAATTCGGCGACAATCACACTTCCCACCTTCGCCACGAGACACGCCATGCGATCGCTGTCCCTCCTCGCCGTCCTCGCGCTGCCCGGCCTCGCGTTCGCGCAGAAGGACGCGGCCGTGACGTCCGCCGCCGCGCACGCCGACGCGAACTGGCCCACAGCGCTCAAGATTTGGGAGTGGGCGGAGCCGGGCTACCAGGAGAAGAAGTCGGCGGACGCGCTCGCGGCGGTCGCCGAGAAGGCCGGGTTCAAGGTGACGCGCGGCGTGGCGAAGATTCCCACCGCGTTCACCGCGGAGTTCGGCACCGGCAAGCCGGTCATCGGCATTCTCGGCGAGTTCGACGCGCTCCCCGAACTGTCGCAGGAAGCGGTGCCGTTCCGCCAGCCGCGCAAGGACGGCAACGGCAACGGGCACGCGTGCGGGCACCACTTGTTCGGCACCGCGTCGCTGTCCGCGAGCATCGCCATCGCCGAGCAGATCAAGGCCGGCAAGCTGAAGGGCACCGTCCGCTTCTACATGTGCCCGGCCGAAGAGGGCGGGGCCGCGAAGGTGTTTATGACCCGCGCCGGGCTGTTCGACGACTGCGACACCGTGCTCCACTGGCACCCCGGCGCGCGGAACACCGCCGGCGACGCCAGTTGCCTGGCGCGGATCGCGGTCAAGTTCCGCTTCCACGGGATCGCCGCGCACGCGGCCGGCGCGCCGGAGAAGGGCCGCAGCGCGCTCGACGCGCTCGTGCTCACCATGCACGGCGTCGAACTGCTCCGCGAGCACACGCCCGACGGCACGCGGTTGCACCACACGGTCACGAGCGGCGGCGGCGCGGCGAACGTGGTGCCGGAGTTCGCGGAGGGCTTCTTTTATGTGCGGCACCCGAAGGCGGAAGTGGTGCAGAAGCTCTACCCGCGCCTGCTCAAGTGCGCGCAGGCCGGCGCGCTCGCCACCGAGACGAAGCTCGAAGTCGTGTACCTCGGCGGCACGATGGAGATTCTGCCCAACGACACGCTCGCGCAGGTGGCGAAGAAGAACCTCACCGCGCTGAACGACCTGAAGTACGACGCCGCCGAGACGAAGTTCGCGGTGCGGCTGCGCGAGACGTTCGGCGAGAAGCCACCGGCGCTGGACGAGGTCGAACGCGTGTTCGATGTGTCGGGCAAGTCGAGCGGCGGCAGCACGGACGTGGGCGACGTGTCGTGGGTGGTGCCGGTGGTCGGGTTCGGCACCGCGTGCTGGGTGCCGGGCACGCCGGCGCACTCGTGGCAGGCGGTCGCGTGCGGCGGGACGACGATCGCGAAGAAGGGGATGAACCTCGCGGCCCGCACGCTGGCCGCGACCGCGTACGACCTGTTCGCGGACGCGGACCTGCGGGCCGCGGCGAAGGCCGAACTGACGAAGCGGCTCGACGGGCGCAAGTACACGGCGATGCTGGAGAAGGACCAGCCGCCGCCGCTGGACTACCGCGACCCGCCCCGGCGCAAGAGCGGGGAGTAGGAGGGCAGTAGTACAGGCGGATGAGGGCGGTCGGGGGGTTCGTGCCCTGCTCAGCCGGAGACGCGTGTAACATTTCGGGTGGCCGGGGCAGAGTCCTCGATGCCCCGGTTTGCGCCCCCAGGGCATCGTGGACCCTGACCCGGCCACCCAAACGTCACGTACATCCGCGGCCGTGTGCTTAGACTTGCGGCGGGCGTGACCCTCGAGCGGTTGAAGGTGTCGAAGCCGATCCGCTCACGGGGCCGGCTTCTTCGGCTCGAAATCGTAGACCAGCGGTGCCTCCCACAGTTTCAGGTGCTTGTCGGCGAACTTGGTGTGAACCGGGTCGTTCAGGTACGCCTTCAGCCCGGCCGCGTCGTCGAACGCGAGCACCAGCGCGACCGTGTAATCGGTGGCCGCGTCCGGCGTCCCCTTCGCCGCCGGCTTGCCGGCCCACGCGCCGCGAACGGGCTTGATCTTCGACAACTGCGAGTACGTTTCGTCGATCACCGCCTGCGCTTCCCCGCTCGACGAATCGGTCTTGAGCTTCAGGATCACCACATGAACCAGCCCGGCCCCGCGGTAGCCGTCGATGGTCGTCTGGAGCGCCTTCATCGACTTGTCGTCCTTCGCGCCGTCGGTCTTGTCGCTCTTGACCTGCGCTTGCAGGTTGGCGTTCGCGGCCTTGAGCGCGAACACTTGCTTCTCGCCCGCAACGATGTCCGCCTTGAGCGCGTTGTTCTGCTGGGCGGCCAGGGCGAGGTCTTGCTTCAGCGCCGCGATTTGCTTCTCAAGCGTCGGGACATCTTTCTTGTCCTTCTTCTCCTGCGCGGCGGCCAGGTCCGCCCGCTGGGCGACCAGCAGGCACGACGCGGCGAACAGCACGGCGCAAACGGCGATACGGGACATGACGACACCTCGCGGGTCAGAGGGGCGCGACGAAGGGCGGGGGCTATCATCATCGAACCCCGCACCGAACGCGAGGTGCCGATCAGATTCCGGGCCGGCACAACTTCACCGCGAGTTTCACGGCCTGCACGAAGCTCGACACGTCCGCGACGCCCGTCCACGCGATGTCGAACGCGGTGCCGTGATCGACGCTCGTGCGGACGATGGGCAGGCCGAGCGTAACGTTCACCGCGTCCTCGAACGCTAGCGCCTTGAGCGGGATCAGCCCCTGGTCGTGGTACATGCACACGTAGGCGTCGCACGCGGCGCGGTACTTCGGCAGGAACGCGGTGTCCGGCGGGAGCGGGCCGCGCACGTCGATGCCGGCCGCCCGCGCCGCCTCGATCGCAGGCAAAATGATGCGCTCCTCCTCGCGGTCGCCGAACAGTCCGCCCTCGCCCGCGTGCGGGTTCAGCCCGCACACGAGGAGGTGCGGCGCCCGCCCGCGGATGCGGCGCATCGCCTCCGCCGTCAGCTCGATGGTGTCGAGAACGCTCCGCACGGTGAGCAGCGCGGGCACCTCGCGGTAGCCGACGTGGACCGTGACGAGGCTGCAGGTGATCGCCTCGGCGGTGAGCATCATGCACGACCGCGGCGCGTTCGTGCGGCTCGCGAGAATCTCCGTGTGACCGGGGAACGGGACGCCGGCCGCGTGCAGCGCTTCCTTGTGAAGCGGTCCGGTGCAAATGGCGTCCACGCGGCCGGCGAGCGCCGCGTCGATGGCGAAGGTGACGTACTCGTAGGCCGCCTTACCACACGCGGCCGAGACCTTCCCGGGTTCCACGCTGGCCGCATCAATCGCCTGTAAGTCACGGACGAGATCGGGCGCAGGCTCCGGCCACCCCAGATGGGTCGCTACACGGCGCAGCACCCCCGCGTCGCCGAACACGACCGGCGCACACATCGTCAGCACGCGCTCGTCGCGGAGCAGGCGCAGGCACAACTCCGGCCCGACCCCGGCCGGGTCGCCCATCGTAATCGCCACCCGCGGCAGTCCGTTCATATCGAAGTCTCTTGCTTACAAGCGGCACGGCCGCCGGTAGAATGCGGCGGTATTGTACGCCCGCCCCCCGCGGTGAACCCATGTCCGCACCCGCTCCGGCTCCGCCCCCGTCCCGCGTCGCGTCGGTGGACGCGTACCGCGGCCTGGTCATGTTCCTCATGATGGCCGAAGTGCTGCGCCTGGGGGCGATGAAGAAGGCGTTCCCCGGTTCCGAGTTCTGGAGCTTCCTCGGGTTCCACCAGGATCACGTCGCGTGGCGCGGGTGCTCGCTCCACGACCTCATCCAGCCGTCGTTCTCGTTCCTGGTGGGGGTCGCGCTGCCGTTCTCGCTCGCCTCGCGCCAGAGCCGCGGCGAGCCGGTGTGGTTACGGTGGTTGCACGCGGGCTGGCGCGCCGCGGTGCTCGTCGGGCTGGGCATCTTCTTGCGCTCGGTCGGGCAGAAGCAGACGAACTGGACGTTCACCGACACGCTCTCGCAGATCGGCCTCGGCTACGTGTTCCTGTTCGCGCTGGGGCACGTCCGCGTCGCGTGGCAGTGGGCGGCGCTCGGCGTCATCCTCGTCGGCTACTGGGCCGCGTTCGCGCTGTACCCGCTGCCGGGGCCGGACTTCGACTCCACCGCCGTGAGCGGCCTTCCCGTCGAAGAGCGCCCGACCGGATTCGCGGCGCACTGGGACAAGAACACCAACGTGGCGGCGGACTTCGACGTGTGGTTCCTGAACCAGTTCCCGCGCGAGAAGTCGTTCTCCCGCAAGGCCGCCGACGGCGGGTACGCGACCCTCAGCTTCATCCCCACGCTGGCGACGATGATCCTCGGCCTGATCGCGGGCGGGTGGCTCCGCGCGGCGGCGCGGCCGTGGGCGAAGGTGCGGCACTTCGCCGCGGCGGGCGTGGCGCTGCTCGCCTCCGGGTGGCTGCTGGACGCGACCGGCGCGTGCCCCAGCGTGAAGCGCATCTGGACGCCCGCGTGGGTGCTGTTCAGCGGCGGGTGGTGCCTCCTGTTCCTGGCCGCGTTCGCGGCGCTGTTGGACACCGGCCGGCGCGGGGGGTGGGCGTACCCGCTCGTGGTGATCGGGGCGAACTCCATCGCCGCCTACTGCGCAACCGGTCTGCTCAAAGTCTTCATCCGAGACTCGTTCAAAACCCACTTCGGGCAGAACGTGTTCGCGCAGTTCGAACCGTATGACTCGCTCGCGGCCGGAGCCGCCGTCCTCGCGGTGCTCTGGCTCGGCCTGTGGTGGATGTACCGGCGGAAGGTGTTTCTCAAAGTCTAAAGTCGTAACGTCGAACGTCGTAGACCTCAACCGCGAGAGTCTTCGACGTTACGACGTTCGGACTTTACGACTTGCGACTACGCCCCGAGGCGGTGGACGGTGATCCGGTTGTGCCCGACGCAGGTGATCTGGTCGGCCGCGGCGGTCATGGCGAAGTCGTGGACGTGCATCGTCAGCTTCTCCTGCCGGAGCGTCTTCTTGTTGGCCGGGTCGAAGAAGCAGAGGAACCCTTCCCCCGCGCCGCCGGCGCCAACGAGCCACGAGCCGTCTGGCGCCCACGCGAGCCGGTTCACCAGCCCGGAGAACTTGTCGCCGGGGAACTCCGCCGTCTGCTTGCCCGCCTTCCAGTCGAACACCTCCACGCGGGCCTTGCCCTCCAGGTGGTCGATGTTGCCGACCTTCCCCATGCCGCCGACCGCGAGCGACTTGCCGTCCGGCGAGAACGCGACCGACCGGATGCCGCCGATGGAGTGGAGCCGCTGCGCCTTGTCCCACGTGTACATGACGGGCGCTTCGCAGGTGCCGACTTCCTTACCGGTCGCCGCGTCCCACACGACGACGTGCCCGACCTTGTCGCCGGTCGCGAGGAGCTTGCCGTCGGCCGAGAACGCGACCGCGTAGAGCATCGAGTTGAAGTCGTTGGGCGTCTTCTCTTTGTGGCCCCTCAGTTCGTGAACCACCTTCCCGGTCTTCGCGTCCCACAGCTTGCACGCCATGTCGTCGGCGATGCTGGCGACGAGCGTCCCGTCGGGCGACGCGATCACCTTCCGAATCCACTTCGCGTGCGCGTCGTGCGTGCGAATCTTCTCTTCGTCCTCGGTGTCGAACCACGTCAGCTTGCCGTCGTACCCGCCGGACACGAGCGTGGCGCCGGCGAGTGCGACGCCGGTGACGTAGCTCTCGTGGGCGTAGAGTTCCTTCGGCTCGAACTTGGCGGCGGCGAAGTCGGCCGCGTACACCTTGAAGTCGGAGCAGCCGAGGTACGCGGTGTCGGACCCGTCGGCGCGGGCGACGGCGAACGTGACGACCGGCCGCGGGTAGTCTTTGACCGACTTGAGCGTGTCCGGGTTGGGGGCGTTCATGGTGGCCTACGCTTCGTGTGGTTGGTTTGATGTTGTATTCGGGCGCTGTTCATCTGGAGGCAGTACGCACTCGATCCAGTGTCCGAGCAGCGCGCTCGTCGTCGTCCAACCGAGGTATTCGATTTTCTGCTCGATTCCGGCCTGGTCAATCGCGACCTGATCCAACGTTAGACCGATCGCAGACAGCGCAACCTCCAGCTGCTCGATCGATTCCGCATCCGCAACCAACTTTCCACCCGCAATCGCGACGAATCGGCCGTATGGGTATCGCTCGTCCATCGACTTCTTCAGGATCGCGTACGCGGCAGACGCAGTTGCAAACCGATCCTCGCCACCCATTTCACGCGCTCCTGCTTATCCAGTGGTGGCACCCCTACGACCAACCCGGAAGGCGGTAGAACTCGGCGACTGCGCGTGCGGATTCTCGCGCGTCTATGCTTGGCACGGTTCTCCCAATCGCAATCTCGGCATGATGCCAAATGCGTTCCAACTCCTCCGCCTCAACTGGGTCGGCACCTTCACGCCAGAGCTTGAGGCTCGCGGGATCAAAGAACGCTTCACGTTCCCACGGCTCCGGATCACCTTCGACCCGCTCCCACACACCCTGCTCGACGTAGGCGTAAATCAGTGCCCGCAAGTGCTTGCCGGAACGCCAGTGGTGGAACCTGAACGCATCCGCAGCGCTCTGAAAGCTGATCCAGAGTACGTCCGTGTCCATCCGGGCCGAAAGCGCGGCGAGTTCGTCCACCGGCGGAGTCCAAGCCGTCTGTGGTTGCTCGACCGCGTAGAACTCCAGACCCGGTTCAGTGTAAGCGGTCGGGTACTCCTCGCGGAGCGCGACGGCCTGCTGCCCGGTCGCGCGAACATATATCGCGTTGAGTGTGCCCATTATTCCATGCCCGCCGTCATTGCACCAGCGCCTTGATCGCTTCGACGCCGGGGTTCACGAGCGGGATCGGGCGGCTGCCGACGTAGTAGTTCTTGTGCGGGTCCAGGCCCAGCGCCGCGTAGATCGTCGCGAACAGGCTGCCGGCGTCCACTTCCTCGGCCGTCACCGTGTTGCCCTTCGGGTCGGTCTTGCCGTACACCGACCCGCGCCGGATGCCGCAGCCGGTGATGGTGCTGCTCCACGCGCTCGCGAAGTGGTCGCGGCCCAGGCTCGAATTGATGCCCGGCGTGCGGCCGAACTCCGCCAGCGTCAGGACCATCACGTCGTCGAGCATCCCGCGCTCGCTCAGGTCGTCGATCAGCGTCGCCATGACGTGATCGAGTTCGGGCACCATCTCCTGGTGCGTCTCGAAGTTCTGCCCGTGGCTGTCCCACCACGCGCGGCCGACGCGGACGAACGGCACCCCCGCTTCCACCAACCGCCGCGCGATCAGCACCTGCTCCGCGAACTGCGTCGGGCCGTAGCGGTCGCGCACCTTCTGCGGTTCCTGCGTGATGTCGAACAACTTCTCGCTCGCCATGATCCCGCGGACCCGCTGGTACGCCTCGTTCTGGCTGTTCATCGTGTCGGAGGCGCGGCCCTTCTCGAACGGCTTGCCGAGCAGGTTGCGGAGGTCACCGCGCTCCTGGTGGTCGAGGTCAGTGATGCCGTCGAGCCGCTTGATGTGCTCCGGGTAGTTGTTCGTGGTCAGTTCCATCGGGGCGTAGCGGGCACCGAGGAACCCGGCGTTGCCGGGGGCCATCGTGCGGCCTTCCGTCTGCGTGTAGAAGGTGACGTAGTCCGGCACCTTGCTCTCCGGCCGGCCCATCTCGCGGGCGACGACGGCCCCGAGGTCCGGGTAGCGGAGGGCGGCCTCGTCGCGGCGGCCCCGCATCATGGTCTGGGCGGCGCTGCCGTGGTCGCCGTTCTTCGTGTTCAGTCCGCGGACGACGCACGTCGTCTTCATGCGCGTCGCCATCTTCGGCATCAGTTCCGAGATGCGCAGGCCGGGCACGTCGGTTTGGATGGAGCGGAACGGCCCGCCGGTGACCGCGCCCGGCTTCGGGTCCCACGTTTCGAGTTGCGAAGCCCCGCCGGCGAGCCATAGCAGGATGACGCGTTTCTGCGTCTTCTTGAGCGCGCCGTTGACGCCCGGTGCGGCGAGCGCGTTGAGCGCGGTCATGTCGGCGGCGAGCGTCGCGCCGGCGGCACCGGCCCCGCCGAGGAACGCGCGCCGGTCCATCGCGTGAGCGCCGGAACCGCAGAAGGTCTTGCGAGCCATGAGTGTTCCTCTTGGGTTTGGCTTGCTGTGGGGTGGGCCTCTGGCCTGCCTTGAA
>JAYUBA010000201.1:0-8104 GCA_043741075.1 Frigoriglobus sp. | reverse complement strand
CCTTCTTGCCGTCGATCCACGTCTGCTCGACGCGCGTGTACACGCTGAACGGGTTGCCGCTGAGGATCGCGAAGTCCGCGTCCTTGCCCGGTTCGAGCGAGCCGAGGCGGTGGTCGAGGTGGAGCAACTTCGCCGCGGTCAGCGTGATCGCCTGGAGCGCTTTCGCTTCGCTCATCCCGCCGCGCACCGCAATCGCGCCCGTGCGGAGCAGGAACCGCGACTCCGTCACGCTGTCGTCCGTGTTGATCGTCACCGCCACGCCGGCCTTGTCGAGGATGGCGGCGTTCTCTTCGAGTAGGCCCATCACCTCCGCCTTCCCGCCGGGGCTGTCGATGATCGTCAGCGACACCGGAATCTTCTTCTTCGCGAGCACGTCCGCGACGCGGTAGCCCTCGGTCGCGTGCTGGAGTACCAGCTCGAAGCCGAACTCCTCGCTGATGCGGATCGCGGTGAGCAGGTCGTCGGCGCGGTGGCAGTGGAAGTGGACCGTGCGCTTGCCGTCCAGCACCTCCACGAGCGGTTCGAGGGCCACGTCGCGGTCGGGCTTGGTGCCGGCGTCGATCTTCGCCTTGTACTCCTTCGCCTTCTGGAACGTCTCGCGCTGCAGCGCCGCGATCTTCATGCGGGTGAACGGGGCGACGCCCTTCCCCTTCCCGTAGCCCTTCGGGTTCTCGCCGTTGGCCATCTTCAGCCCGCCGAGGACTTCTTTCTTCCCCCACAGGCCAAAAATCCGCATCTCCTCGACGCTCCGGCCGCGGTACTTCACGTACACGGTCTGGCCGCCGATCACGTTGCCGGAGCCGGGCATGACGTTGGCGGTGGTGACGCCGCCGGCGAGCGCCATGCGGATGCCGGGGTCGTCGGCGTTGAACGAGTCGATGGCCCGCACGGCCGGCTGGACCGGGCCGCTCATCTCGTTGCCGTCGGAGTTGGCCGACACCGACGGCCGGCTGTACACGCCGACGTGCGAGTGCGTGTCCACGAGGCCGGGAATGATGACCGCGCCTTTCAGGTCGATCTCCGTGGCCCCGGCGGGCGCGTCGATGTTCTCATTCCCGCTGCCGACGCGAACGATCTTCCCGCCCTTCACCATGAGGTATCCGGCCTCAACGGGCTTGTCGGCAGTGGCGGTGTAGACGGTCGCGTTGCGAAACACGGTCACCTTGTCGGCGTCGTCTTTCGCATCGGCAGCCTCGGAGCGGGGGGCGTAAGCCCCCTGTGGGACGAATGGCAGTGACATGGCGATGACAATCGGAACGAGCGGTGCGAACCGGCGCATGCGGCCCCCTCCAGGAGTGAGCAGTGGGTAGTGTGCAGTGTGCAGAAAAGACAGACAAAGAACAGTCGAGGGGGAGTGGGCGGTTGTTCCGTTCCTGCCCACTGCCCACTTCTAACTGCTCACTGCCGCGAGATTCAGCGAACGTACACGGTTGCAAAGCGCGGGGCCAGGGTTATCATCCCGAATGGAAGTCCCGTCGCGCAGACCACTCACGTCGCGACCCACACGACCTCGCGGCCCGTCGCAGCGAAGCGCTGCTTCACGGCCGCTCCCAGGGGAGGGCAACTCAGATGAGCTTCAAGATGCAGCGGGTTCACCTGTTCCACGCCGAGGTGGAGGACAAGCCGGGCGGCGCGGCGGCCAAGCTGAAGAAGCTGGCCGAGGGCGGGGCGCACCTGGAGTACGTGTACACCCAGCGGTCGCTCGCCAAGCCGGGCATGGGCGACCTGTACGTGGCCCCGATCCTCGGCAACGGCGCGCTGACGGCCGCCAAGGCCGCCGGCATGCACGAGGTGAGCGAGCCGATCGTCATGCGGGTGGAGGGCGACGACAAGGCCGGGCTGGGCGGCCGGGTGACGCAGGCGTGGGAGATGGCCGGCATCAGCCTGCACGGGCTGGTCATGTCCGTCGTCGGCGGCAAGTTCATCGGCTACGCCACCTTCGACACCGTCGCCGACGCGAACCACGCCGCGACGATCCTCGCGGAGTTGGGAACGGTCTGAGCAGCAGTGGGCAGTGGGCAGTGGGCAGCAGAACCGAGTAACTCACGGATTTCCGTTCGTCTTTCCTGCCCACTATCCACTGTCCACTGACCACTGCTTAAGCATCCGGCATTGCTCACCCCGGTGGGGAAGCGGTAGAACTACCACACGCATACCGCTCTCCCCGCCGAGGACGCCCCGGTGCCGGTCGTTACCTGTCCGAAGTGCCCCACGAAGCTGAAGGTTCCCGACGGGGTCAGCGGGAACACCAAGTGCCCCAAGTGCGGCACCGTCTTCCCCGTCGCGCCCGCCCCCGCGTTCGAGGTGGTGGACGACGCGCCGCCGCCGAAGCCGGCCGCGCCCCGGCCCGCGCCGAAACCGGCCCCGAAGCCCGCGGCGATGGAACCGGACTTCGAGGTGATGGACGAGAAGCCCAAGAAGCGCGTGACCGCGGACGAAGACGACGACGAACCGCGCAGGAAGAAGAAGCGGAACGACGACGACGACGATGACGACGATGACGATGACGACGACAGGCCGAGGGCCAGGAAGAAGCGCGGCACCAAAACCAAGAGGCGGACGCGGTACGAAGACGACGGCGACGACGACTGGCAGCCGCAGGCGCGCAACGGCGGCCCGTTCGCCAAGGGCAAGACCGGCGCGCTGCTGCTCGGGATCTCGTTCTGGCTGAACCTCGGCACCTACGGCCTGCTTACGCTGTACGTGCTGATCGCGTGGCTGGGAGGGAATGCCATGTCCTCGTCCAGTCCATCGCCGCGGAGTAGCAGCAGTAGCAGCGGCGACGACGGCTCGTTCCTGGACGTGATCGTGATCCTGCCGGGGCTGATCGGCCTGGGCGCGTGGATCGTGGGCACCGTCGGCAGCTCGATCGCCATCGCCGGGCCGCGCAAGGCGCGCGGCATGGCGATCACCGCGACCGTCTTCGCGGGGCTGCACCTGATCCTCACCGGGGTGACGTTCAGCAACCTACAGGACGGGCTCGGCGTCGGGCGGGGCCTGCCGGGGCTGGGGAAGCTCGGCTGGATCGTCGTCGCGTCCACGCTCCCGGTGCTGGACACGTTCCTCCCGATGCTCTTCTACGCGTCGAAGGGGATCACCGGCGACTACATCTTCGCCCTGCTGGCCGCGGTCTGCGAGGCCGGGCGGCTGGTCTTCATGCTCCTCACCCTCAAGGCGCTGGCCGCCGCCGCCCGCGACTACGACGCGGCCGAGAAGGCCCAGATCAGCCTGCTGACGGCAGTCTCGATCCTGGGCGGGGTCGCGCTCGTCACGCTCCTGATGGCAGTTGTGCTGTCCGAGGGCAAGTTCAAGAGCTTCAGCACCATCATGAACCTCGGCCTGGGGACCGTGTTCCTGATGTACCTGGCGTACACGTTCATGATGCTCGGCCCGGCGCTGGCCGCGATGCAGACCAAGGACGCGTGCGCCCGCCGCTCCTGACCCACCGCGCGGAGGCGCCCGCCGTGCTGCTCGTCTGCCCCAACTGCCGCAGCGGACTCCAGGTGCCCGACGGCACCGCCGCGCTCGTGCGCTGCCCCGCGTGCAAGACCGTCTTCGCCCCGGCCGACAGTGCCGAACCCGACGCGGACGAAGAGGACGACGAGGAGCCGGAGGCGCGGGAGCCGGTCCGCGACGAGGACGACGAGGAGCCGCGCAAGAAGCGGCGGCGCAAGCCCGCCCGCGACGAGGACGGAGACGAGGAGGACGAGAAGCCGAAGGACGAGAACCGCGACTTCGACCCGGTGACGGAGGACGAGGACCGCCGGCGCAAGCGGAAGAAGCCGCGCCCCGACGACGACGCGCAGACCGCGGAGGAGAAGGCCGCCCGGCGGCGGGCGTTCGACCGGGCCGCGTGGGGGTGCCGGCTCATCTGGATCTCGTTCACTCTGTTCATGGGGTCGATGCTGTTCATCGGCATCTACTTCTTCCAGTTCGGCCTGATGATAGTACCCAGCCCGGCGTTCATCACGATCGCGGGCGTCCTCGGGCTGCTGAACTGGATCGTCGCCGCGATCGGCGTGGGGCTGTGCCTGTCCGGGCCGCGCGCGCCGGGCCACTGGGGGTACGGTATCTCGGCCGCCGTCGCCACCGGCATCCACCTCGTCTTCCTGCTGGCGCTGCTGAGCCAGAACCGGGAGTACTCCGTCGGCCGGTCCGCCGATAAGGCGACGGGCGAGTCCACGTTCGCCCGCTGGTCGATGCTCGCCACCCGGCTCGACGCCACCATGTTCTACCTGACGGCCGCGCTCTACCCGAGCGAGCAGGGCGCGGCGCCGAAGGAGCCGATGGCGCTCTCGATGATTACCGGCGTGGTCGAGATGGTCCGCACGGTGCTCATCATGATGCTGCTGTCGTGCATGTCGCGGGCGGCGCTGGACGAGGACTTGGCCCACAAGTGTACCCGCACGGCCGGCATCGTGTCCGGCGGGCCGGGTCTGGTCGCGCTGCTGATGCTCGCGTTCGTCGCCGTCGTCGTCGAAACCAACGCCGGGCTGAACATGTTCACCATCATCCTGTTCTCGATGGTGAACATGGGCGTGTACTTCATCCTGATGGCCGTGATCCTGCCGGCGTACCTGGCCGCGCGCGAGGTGACCGACGCGTGCGAGGAGCCGTTCCAGTCGCTCATCCCGAACCTGTGAACGAGTAGAATCTCCGACGACGCGAAGTCCCGAAAAGACCCCTCACCCGCGGCGAGGCGCCGCGACCTCTCCCCGTAAGACGGGGCGAGGTGGGCACCGGGCTTTTCTGTGAACCTGCCCGCGCCGCTGGGCTAAACAGAGGCGCGGGGTCTTCACCTCGCCCCGGCTTTGCGGGGCGAGGTCGGCGAGTCTTCGAGCCGGGTGAGGGGTCTTCGCTTTGCACCTCAGAAGACGGACACTTGTCACAGAGTAGCACCCATGCCAACACCCACACCACTACGCGACTATCGGTCCTACAAGGGGCTGCCGCCGCTCGCGGGGCTTTGCACGGTCGAGGAGGCCGCGAAGCCGGGCTTGTCCGTCGAAGAGTGTGTCCGCCGACTGAAGCGGTTCCACTACTGCTTCAAGCGGTTGCACGGCATCCTCACCGCGCGAATCACGGCGGAGCCGATCTACGAGTTGAAGACCGGCTTTTCGCACCACGCGTACCTGTGCGCGGAGCACGTCACCGCATTGCGGACGCGCATCGGCGAAATGCGCGAGCCGCCGCTGGGGCTGGAAGACGTGCCGCACCCGGCGCTGGAAGCGTACTTCGACGAGATTCTCGCCGCCCCGACAACGGAGGAGTTGATCTGGGGCGTTTACGAAAGAGCAATTTCCTACCTCATCGACGACATCGAGTTTTACCAACGCGAGACGAATCCCCTCACCGATGCTCCAAGTCGGCGAGTTCTGAAATTCGCTCGGCTTGAACTCAACGAAATGAAGGAATTTGGCCTGAAGGTGTGTCTGGCGATTACCACTCCCGTTATGAATTCGACATGGCTCAACGGACTGGAAGCGCTGTACGAAGAGGCTGGAGGCGTCGATAACGGGTTGCCCCGCGTGTACTCGAAGAACCCTTACCTGTACGACCCCGTCCCCAAGCGCGACGAGCGGTTCTCCGACCCGTGGAACCAGGGCGTGAACGCGGAGAGCTTCCTGTACAACCCGGCGTACCCGGCGCGGGCGAAGGCGCTCATGATGCTCTACAAGCGGCTCCGCGAGATCGACGTGCCCGAAATGATGGCGTCGATCATCGCGCAAACGCCCGGCAAGCCGTGGGGCTACTACCGCGACATGTCCCGCCAACTCTGGGACGAAGCCCGGCACGCGATGATGGGCGAAGTCGGCTTCGTCGCGCTCGGCGTGGACTGGACGAAGGTCAAAATCACGCTCAACTGGTCGCACCGGCTGAACACCGAATGCACCCCGCTGGAGCGGCACGGCGTGCTGTACTTCATCGAGCAGGGGCTGATGCCGAAGACCGGCAAGCGGTACGAGTTCGAGACGGGGCAGGCCAGCGAACTGCCGCTCATCGCCACGCTGCAAGACTTCGACTGGGCCGACGAGGTGCTGCACTCGCAGATCGGCCGCGTGTGGTACGTTCCCCTCTTCGGCAGCCTGAAGGAGGCGCTCGACTACGGCGACGCGGCGTGGTCGAAGGTGCTGAGCAACTGGGCGACGGTGAAGGAGCAGGGCTTAACGAGTCACGAGAACTGGTGGCCGGCGGTGTACGAGATGGCGTGCGCCGCCGAGGGGGTGCCGCCGGACGCGGCGGTGCTGGCGTTCGCCGAGACCTACGAGGGCAAGCGCGCCGACCTCCAGGACGTGGGCGAAGGCGCGAGCGGGTGATACCGAATCGTGCTGAATGGTAATCATCCGCCGGCTTTGGCTTTGACCTCCCCCCTTGAGGGGGAGGTCGCCGCGTCGCTCTGGACGCGGCGGGTGGGGGGGTGAACGTCGCTCCATCCGCCGGGCGCCCCCCACCCGGCTCGCAAAGCCTCGCCGACCTCCCCCTCAAGGGGGGAGGTCAAAGCTCAGCAGATGATTCGTCTCCTGCACGATTCGTGCGAGCGGCTGCCGTCAACGAAGAGAGGGTGGGCCGAAGCCCACCCTCTCGGGGACGTTCCCATCAGTGAACTCAGGCGGGCGGGGCGGCCGGCGGGGCGGGCGGGGCCGCGGGCGCCGGGGCCGGTTCGGGGGTCGGGGCGGGCGCCGCCGCCTTGGCCGGCTTCTTCTTGGCGACCGGCTTCTTCGTCACCTTGCTCGCCGCCGGTGCGGCCTTCTTCGCAACCGGCTTCTTGGCGGCCGGAGCCGCCTTCTTCGCCGGAGCCGCCTTCTTCGCCGGTGCGGCCTTCTTCGCCGGTGCGGCCTTCGCCACCGGCTTCTTCGCGGCCGGAGCCGCCTTCTTGGCCGCGGGCTTCGCGACCGCCGTCTTCGCCTTCGCCATGGTGCAGAACTCCTGTGCTGGGGGGGATGGGAGCGGTTCGACCGTGCCCCCAGGTCGAACCGTTCTCGCAGTCATCGACCGCGGCGGGGGCGGGGGGCAGCGAATCGGGCGAAGTTATTCCGCCCCCGCGGTTTTCGCGCCCGACGGATCGGCACCGTCGCGTTCGCTGCGTCAACTGTGGCACACGGCGCGCGCGGCGCAACCCGCGCAGGTGCGAAATTTCTCCCGACCGGTGATCGCGCCCGGTACGTTCGGCCGATTAGATGAATCGTACCTTCCCGACGCGAGGCGGTCATGGGCTGGAAGTCGGTCGCGTGGGCGAGTTGTCTGCTCCCGGTTCTCGCCGGGTGCGGGGCCGTTCACAATCTGACGACCGGGATCCGCTCCGCCCCGACCCGGAGCGCGTTCGAGTACGACCCGCGCACGGGCGCGGGCACCGCGTGGGCGGCCGTTCGCGCCCGGCACCCGCAGCGGGCGTTCTCCGACGAGTTCCGCGACGGCTTCCAGGCCGGCTACGTCGATCACCTGGACCGCGGGGGGGCCGCGCGCCCGCCCGCCGATTACGCCCATTACAAGAAGTACCTGACGCCCGAAGGCGACGGCCTCGTTCGCGACTACTACCTCGGCTTCCAGTACGGCATCGACGTGGCCGCGTCGGGCGGACGGCAGGCGAGTTCCGGCGCCGCGCGTCCGCCGGTGATGCCGGCGGCCCCGCTCCCGCCACCGCGCCCGGTGCCGGGCAAGGCCGGCGACCCCAAGAAGAAGGGGTCCGACGACCCGCCGCCGCTGCCGGTCCCGCCCCCGCTGAAGCCGGAACTGCCGGTCATCGAGCCGTTCAACCCGGACCTGCCGGGCGGCGGGAAGTTCGCCCCGCTGCCGGTGCCGTCGGGCGCGGACCTGCTGCCGGTGCCGAATCCGCCGCTGCCGGTTCCGGTGCCGCTCCCGGTGCCGGCGTTCAAGGTGCCCCTACACGCGCCGCCGACGCCCGCGTACGTCCCCGCTCCGCCGTTCCTGGAGCAACTGCCCGTGATCCCGTTCCGGTACACGCTGCCGCAAAAGTGAGCGCAACAGTATGCCAGGGGTTGAAACCGGCTTTGACCCCAAACGCTGACATGAAACGAAACGGCGCGGGCGGACATGAAACGAGCAGCGCAGAGCGATCCGGGTGGTTGAGGTTTCACCCCGTCGC
>JAYUBA010000200.1:0-8105 GCA_043741075.1 Frigoriglobus sp. | reverse complement strand
CGGAAGGGCCGAAGGCGTGACGGTCGAACGGCCGGCGCGCGCCGGCCGTTCGACCGTCACGCCTTCGGCCCTTCCGGGATGACCGGTTCGTCTTCGGGCACGGGCGGGTGGTCCGGCGCGGGCGCGACGAACACCGCCTGAACGAGCAGCAGACCGGCACCGACCACCAGGCAGCAGTCGGCCACGTTGAACACGGGCCACTCGATCTTGTAGAAGTAGAGGAAGTCCCGGACGCCGCCGAACACGAGGCGGTCGTACAGGTTGCCGACGGTGCCGCCGAGGATCAGCCCCAGCGCCGCCATCAGCCCACGTTCGCGCGCCGTGGTCCGCCGCGTGCCCCACACCACGATGGCGATGGCCGCGGCCACGCTCACCGCCGCGAAGATGCCGTTCGCCAGCCCCTTGTGCGACCCGCCGATGCCGAACAGCGCACCGTGATTCACCCGCGGCATCACCGGGGCGCTCCACGTTTGCAGGGCCGAGAACCCGCACTCGCACAGCGGCTTGTCCGCGTCGAACTGCGCGATGAACTTGAACCACCCGGGCACCACGTCGCGCTCGTTGCCGGTGCGGCTGGTGTCGGCGAACTGCCCGTCCTTATAGAGCCACCGGAACACGCCGTACTTGCTCGCCTGGTCCGCGGCGAGGCCGATCACCGCGAGGGAGACGAGGAGCCAGCGATACGTGCGGTCGGCCATCGGTGCGTTACCGTTCGGCGTTGGGTGAAGTGGCGGGCCACGGTTCACGATAGCCCCGCCGCGGAGGCCCGTCAAGAAAGCTTACCCGACCGGAACGACCGCTATACCCGCGCCGCCCGGCCGACTCAACGCGAGTCGCGGGCCGCCGTCTCGGCGGGTGACCTTGACCCGCGGGCCGGGCGCGGGAATGATGCGCCGTGGGGTGTAATTCTTACGCACACGCCCCCGTTCCGATTGTGCCGGTGGCGAGGACACGTCCATGAGGCGGGCCGGGGCCGGGTTGATCGCCGCCGTGCTGGCACTCGCCGGGTGCAAGTCCGCGGACCCGAAGGCGGGCGACGACAAGTCGCCCGCCGGGGTGGCCGCGCGCAACAAGGCGAAGGACCGCGACCGGGACGCGAAGACCGCCGGCCCGACCGGGCTGGCGTGGCTCGACGACGGCAAGCTGCCCGGCGCTGGCACCGGCGTGCCGAAGGCCGGCGCGTGGACCAACCCCGCCGACCCGAACTACAACGCGAAGAACGAGGCGCAGGACGCCATCGGCGGGCGCGTACTCGACCCCAACGGCAAACCAGCCCGGAACGTGTTCGTCCGCATCGACGCCGTGGGCGCGCCGCCCGGCGGCCCGGCCGCGCTGGGCATCTACACGAACAACGAGGGCTACTTCTTCACCCGCGGGCTGAAGCCCGGCAAGGCGTACGACCTGACCGCGGAGGCCACGCCGCAGGACGGCAAGGCGCTCACCGGCGTGGTTCAAACGAAGGTGCCGAACCCGATCCTGCTCATCGTGCTCCGCGACGACCTGCCCCCGACCGCGGGCGGTCTGCCCCCGCCGCGGGGACCGGGCGACACCTTCCCGCCGACGCCGAAGCCAAGCGACAAGGTCGGCGACTACGTGCCGCCGACCGCGCCCAAGCCGCCCATCGACGGCGCGTGGGTGCCCGGCGGGTCGGTGACCGGCGTCCCGCCCACGACCATCGGCGGGTCCGGCGCGCCGGACGACCTCAGCGCCCCTCCGATCACCAAACCGACCAAATCGGAGAACGTGGCCGACGGCCCGAAGGATCCGTTCAAGCCGCCCGCGGCGAACATCCCCGGCGGGCCGCCCGTTCCGCCGCTGCCGACGCTCCCGCCGTCCTTCGGCCCGACCGGCGGCGGCGGGCGCTCCTCGATGGGCACGACGACCGGCGGCGCAGCGGGCAAGCTCGTCCTCGTGGACACACTCGACCGGCCGTGGGATTTGGACTCCGTGAAGCCCGGCACGCTGGTGCTGGTGGAGTTCATGACCTCGACGTGCATGCCGTGTATGAAGGCGATTCCGGTACTGAAGGACTTGCAGTCCCGGTACGGCGCGAGCGGCCTACAACTGGCCGGCGTGCTGTGCGACATTCAGCCGCACCAGGAGCGGCTCGCGACCGCCGCGCGGTACGGCCGCGACCACAACCTGAACTACGCGCTGTACGTGGAGCCGGGCGACGCGGGCAGCGTCCGCGACCGGTTCGACGTGCAGAGCTACCCGACCGCGTTGTTGCTCAACTCGGCCGGTCGCGTGCTGTGGCGGGGCCACCCGCACAACGACCGCGTCAAGCTCGAGTCCGCGATCAAGCAGAACCTCGGTAAGTGACTGGTTTTGCCCTCTCCCCTTGCGGGAGAGGTCGGCGAGGCTTTGCGAGCCGGGTGGGGGGAACGTCGCACCACTCGTATCGCTTCCCCCCCCACCCGTCGGCGAAGCGCCGCCGACCTCCCCCTCAAGGGGGGAGGTCAAGAACAAGACGCACCCGGCCTACCACCAGCAGCGGTCGGCGTCGAACTCCACCATGCCGTAGTCCTCCGGCGGGGGTGGCGGGGTGCCGCCGCGCTGTTCGCGCTCGTACTCGCGCCGCCCCTTCAGGCGCACCCACGCCCGCTCCGCGACCGACGCCGGGTCCGCCTCCTCGCGGTCCACGCGGAGGAACCGCTTCTCCTCAGGCGACGCGGGCCGGACCGCACCTGCCGCCAGCGCCTCCATCCGCGGACCGAGTCGCTCCAGCACGTCGATCTCGTCCGCGGGAAAGACCGACGCATCGCAGCCGAACGCGAACGGCCGCGCCGGCTTGGTCGGTTGGGTGTGAGAGGATTTCGACACAACTACGCCTCCGCCGCCCGCCGAAGTAGCGGGCCACGGCTATTGTTCGGCAGTTCGAGCGCGAAGTCAATTCGCCGGCGTCACATGTGCGCGAAGGCGTTCGCGTTCTCCGCGACATCGTGCAGCAGTTCCTTCGGCGCGTCGCGGCCGGCGACCGCCGTACCGAGGTCGCGGCGGGCGCGGATCGCGGGCGAAGCCAGCACCGCCGCGACCGTGTCGGCGTAGAACATGCCGCGCGGCGTCGGGCGGATCGACTCCGCGGTCACCTCGAGCAGCCCGGCGTCGCGGGCCGCGCCGACCTCTGCGCCGAAGTCGGCCAGCACGTCGGTGCCGAACAGCGCCCGGTAGCGCGTGCGGTCGATCCCCAGCGCCGCGAGCCGCCGCGTCAGCCACAGCACCTTCTGGTCGAGCGTGCGGTACACGAACGCCTTGTTCCACACACGGTTCCCGCTCGTGGTGGCGGCGCGGTACTCGTCCGCGTCGGCTGGGTTCATCGTCTTCAGCCCGAAGCCGAAGTCCTTCGTGGCGGCGTACGAGATCGCGGACGGCCCGAACCCGATGGCCTCGTACTCGTCCGGTTTGAAGCTGCACTCCTCGTACTGGTAGCGCTCCGCGCGGTTGCGGTAGCGGCCCTGCTCGAAGTTGGTAAGGCTGGTCTGCGTGAACCCGCGGGCGACGAGTAGTTCGCGGAGCGCCTGCCAGTTGTCGCACGCCCGCTCGTTGCCCGGCAACTCGGTGAGCATGTCATCGTCGTCGGCCCACGGCGTGCCCAGCCCGCGGAACAGCACGAGGTGATACAACCCGATGTGATCCAAACCCAGGTCGAGCGCGCGGCGCACGTCGTCCTTCATCTCATCGAGCGTCTGCCCCGGCAGGTTGAAGAGCAGGTCCGCGGACGCGGTGAAGCCGAGCTTGTGGGCGAGTTCGACCACCGCGCGGAACGTGTCCGGGGTGCCGAACGCGGTCCGACCCATCTCCTTCAGCCGCGCCTCGTCGAACGTCTGAATGCCCATACTGAGCCGGTACTGCCGCGCATTGAGCGTGTCGCGCATGACATCGAGCAGGCGCGGGTTGCCCGCCAGGAAGTACGCGGGCACGCCTTCGAGCGTGGCCTCCGCGTCCTTCAGTTTGAACTCTGCGTTCAGAGTCAGGCACAGTTTGAGGAACGCTCTCGATTCGGTGAGGTTCGCAGTCCCGCCTCCGAAGTACAACGCCGTGACCGGACGAAATAACAACTCGTCCATCTGTCCGAAGGCGCGCTGTTGGATCTCGGCGGCGACCGCGTTCGCCACGTCGGCGGTCTTGGCGGTGTTACCGGGCTGGTGCGGGAAGGTGCAGAACCCACACCCGGTGACGGCCGGGTTGCAGAACGGGTGCGGCAGCACGCCGACGATCAGCCCGCGACCGGCGCGGTCGAATGCGACCTCGTGCCGGGCCTCGAACGCGGGCGCCGCTGCTTCCGGGAGGGCCGCGGCGAGCGGGTAGCCGTGGAGCAGCCGGTGCCGCTGCGGGCCGCGCATGCGGCGGGCGAGTTCGTCGGCGGGCGACAGGCGGTGAGCGGGCTGAGACATGGGCGCCTCGGGCTGAAGGGCGACCGGATTCGAGTTGATGCTAACGGGACATGGCGAACCGCACAACTCGCCCGAATCACGCGGGCGGTGCGGGCAGCGGGTCCGACGGTTTCGAGTCGTCGAGTTCTTCCGTGCCGAGCCGCCCGAACATGCGTTCGGAGTACCAGCGGAGTAACGCCCGCCGGAGTTGCGCCGCTTCGCGCTGAGTGATCAGACCTTGTTCGTTCAATTCTTTGATGCGGCGCAGCCGACGAACCACCGCGCGGTCGGAGACGAAGACGAGCGGAAGCAACCCGCCGGCGACGAAGAAGCCGATCAGGAACCACAGGTACGGGCTGCGCCCGAGCAGGTCCGCCGCACCGGCGCAGACTCCGCCGCACACCAGCCCGGCTGAGGAGACGACCGTCATGCCGGTGACAATGCCGGCCAGTTCCCGGACGAACCGGACGAGGGCGACAGGGATCATCAGTCGGCCCCGGGGTGGGCGACCGCGAACGCCGCGGAGAGAAGCACCACCGAAGCGAACAGCCCGGACGCCAACCCGACCCACGGCTCCCAGCCGACCAGTCCGAACACCGCCGCGCTGATGCCCGCGACCGCGACACACACCGGCACCGCGGCGTAGTGGCGCAACTTCGGGAAGTCGCGGTCGCGGCTCGGCGCGCCCGGTTGCGATTCTCCGACCACGCGCGCGACGGGGCGGTTGGCGTTGTCGGTCAACACCAGCTCTTCGCCCGGCCGGAGCTGAGCGATCAACTCGTCCAGGCGCGACTTCGCTTCCGACAGCGGCACGGTCATCGGCAATCCTCCGGCGTTCACGCGATTATACCGCGCCACACCTCCTCGCGCCGTCACTTCACGTCGCTGCCGCGAATCTGCGCCCTCAGCACCTGCCGCAAGCGGCCTTCGACCTTCTCGTGCGCCTTCGCGATCTCCTTGTCGCCGAGCGTGCGGTCGGTCGCCTGGTACGTCAGCGCGAACGCCAGGCTCTTGGTGCCGTCCGGCAGGCCGGCGCCGCGGTACACGTCGAAGAGGGTCGCGGCGGTGAGCAGGTCGCCGCCGCCGCCGCGGATCTCCGCCAGCACCGCCTCCGCGGAAGTCGCCTCCGGCACCACCACGGCCACGTCGCGCTTCGCCGGCGGGAACGTGCTGAACGGCTTGTACCCGTACCGCTCCGGCACCGCCGCGAGGACCGCTTCGAGGTCGAGTTCCGCGACCTGCACGGCGCGGTCGCCGAGGCCGAATGCCGCCGCGGCCTTCGGGTGCAGTTCGCCGAAGAAGCCGACGGCGGTCCCGTTCACGCGAAGTTCCGCCGCGCGCATCGGGTGGAGCCACGGCACCATGCTCACCGCCGCGAACGACGCCGACGGCAAGTGCAGATCGGCCGCGAGCGATTCCACCACGCCCTTCAAGTCGAAGAAGTCGTACTGCGACGGCGCAACGCCCTGCGCGTCGTCCCAGGCGGCCGACGCGCGCCGCCCGCTCAGCACGACCGCGAGCTTCCGCGGCTCGTCGGGCAACCGCTCACCGGCCTTCGGCACGTACACGAAGCCGAGTTCGTACATCGCGACGCTGTCGGTGTGTTCCAGGTTCAGCTTCGCCACCTGAAGCACGCCGGGCAGCAGCGTGCGGCGCAGGACGGACCGCTCCGGCGACAGCGGGTTGAGCAGGGTGACGTGAGAAGACGGCTCGGCGGGAGCCGTGCCCTCCCGTGACTTCGGCGCGAGAGAAAACGGCTCGGCGGGAGCCTCGCCCTCCCGCGACTTCGGCGCGAGCTTCGCCTCCGCGTCCGCGCTGCTCAGCGAATACGTGATCGCCTCCTGCAACCCCTGGTCGGCGAGCAGGTCGCGGACGCGGTCTTCGAGTTCGAGCCCGCGGTTGCCCTTCGGCTCCGGCAACTCCAGCGGGAGCAACCGCTCCTTCAACGCGTCGTAACCGTAGACGCGGGCCAGTTCTTCGATGAGGTCGGCCGCGCCGGCCTGAATGTCGAGCCGCGTTTGCGGGGTGGTCACGGTCCACGCGTCGTCGCCGTCCAGTTCTACCTCGAACTGAAGCGCGGTCAGCACGCGGACGACTTCCTCGCCGGGGATGTCGAAGCCGAGCAGCCGGCGGATTTCGGCCGCGTCCAGGTCGATCACCTGCGGCGGCATCGGCGCGGGGTAGTTGTCAACCATGCCGGTCAGCACTTCGCCGCCGGCGTGGTCGTGGAACAGTTGCGCCGCGCGGGCCGCGGCCGGCCCCGCCAGCGCCGGGTGGACGCCGCGGCTGAACCGCGTACTCGCCTCGCTGAACAGGTTGAACTGCCGCGCCGTCTTGCGCACGCTCACGAAGTCGAAGCACGCGCTTTCGAGCAGGATGGTCTTGGTCGCGGCGGTCACTTCGGTTTCCGCGCCGCCCATCACGCCGGCGAGCGCGATCGCCCCGGCCGCGTCGGCGATCACGAGGTTTTCCGGCGACAACTCGCGGTCCTGGCCGTCGAGCGTCTTCAGCCGCTCGCCCGGCTTCGCGGGGCGCACGGCGATCGTCGGCGGTTTGCCGCCGGCGCGCGTCACCAGCACGTCGTAGTCGAACGCGTGCAGCGGCTGGCCGTGTTCGAGCATCACGTAGTTGGTGATGTCCACCGCGTTGTTGATGGGCCGCATCCCGGCGTAGTGCAGCCGCGACCGCAGCCACCGCGGCGCCGGGCCGACGGTCACGTTGCGAATGATCGTCGCGGTGTAGCGGGCGCACAGCTTCGGGTCCGCGATCTCGACCTTCACTTTACCTTCCGCTTTTTCGGACACCGTTACCAGCTCCGTAGCGGGGATGGTGGTCTTCGCCCCGGTGAGCGCGGCGACTTCCCGCGCGATGCCGATCATCGACAGGCACCGCGCCATGTTCGGCAAGATGTCGAGTTCGACGACGATCTCGCCGAGTACGTCCTGAAGCGGCGTGCCGGGCGCCGGGTCGGCGTCGTCGAGGATGATGATGCCGTCGCTCTCGTCCGCGACGCCGAGTTCGTAGTCGGACATGCACATCGCGTCGTTGTCGATGCCGCGGAGCGCACGCGGCTCCAGCGCCATCACGGCCTTCTTGCCGTCTTTCCCTTTGAAGAAGTAGCGCGAGCCGCGGAGGCCGAGGACGATCTTCATGCCGCTCTGACCGGGGGCGATGTTCTCCGCCCCGGTGATGACGGTCTTCGGCTCGCCGGCGCCGAGGTCGAGCTTCACCAGCTTGAGCTTCTCCGCGTCCGGGTGCTTGGTGATCTCCAGCACCTTCGCGACGACAAGCTTGTCGCGCTCCCACACGATCCCCGCGTCTTCGGGCTTGACGCGCAGGGTGGCCGGCACGGGCAGCCCGAACACCTTGACGCCGGACGACTCCAGCCCGGCAATGGTGAGCCGTTCGACGAGCGCGGCCGGGTCGGCCGGGAGCGGAACGTAGTCGTTGAGCCAGGACAGCGGAACGAGCATGGCGGGGCCTTATCTCAAAGCGAGCGGCCGGGTTCATCCCGGCCGTCTTCGGGACATGGTATGAGGACGGGCGCGGCGGCGGCAGTGGTTCGCGCCGCCCCAGGTTTGGCGAGCGGCGCGGAATTCGACTCACTGCCACCGCACCGTCAACTTCCCCTCCTCGCGGGCGCGGCGCTCGAGGTAGCGTAGCCCGCGCCGCGCGGCGAAGAAGAACACCACCGCCAGCCCCGCCAGCACGCCCAGTTCCACCCACACATCG
>JAYUBA010000199.1:0-8105 GCA_043741075.1 Frigoriglobus sp. | reverse complement strand
CCGCAGCACGTCATCTTCATGCGGAACAGCGTGAACTCCTTGTCGCCGAGCCGCTTGAACCGGCCCTGCATGATCGCCGTCTGACCCTCATACGCCTTCCGCTTGTCCGCGTCGAGCGCCGCTTCGGTGAGGTCGTTGAACCGCATCTCGGTGCCTTCGCCGGGGATGACGACGTACTTCGTCTCGCCGCTCGGCGGCGTGATCTCGCGAATCTTCAGCCCGTTCGCGGCCTGCAACTCGCGCACCTTCGTGCCGTCCGGTTGCGTCTCGAACGGCCTGTATTCGATCGTCGCGGGGTCCTTCGCCATCGCCTCGATGGCCTTGGGGTCGAGGTTGAGGGCCGTGTCGTTCCCGGCCCGCTTCAACTGCCCCTCCTTACTGAAGCTCGAGTTCGGCACGCCGAGCGCGAACAGCGCGACCGGGAACACGAGGATCAGCATCCGGGCGAACATCCAGGACATGTCGTGGCTGTGCCCGTGGTCGTCCACCAGGTTCGCGTCGGTGTTCGGCGCGCCCGGCAGGCCGGGCAGGTGGTCGCACGCGGCCGAGTGGACGTGGTTCTCCTGGCAGTTCATGTCGTTCAGCGGCTGGAGTGCGCCCGCCTCGCGCCACACCGACACCGCCCGCACGACCACCAGCACCAGCACGGAGATGCTGCCGATCAGCACCGCGAGGTGGAACTGCGGCGCGAGGATGTGGCGCAGCATGTCGTTCCGGTACATCTCGATGCCGACGAACGCCAGCGCGCCGCACACCAAGATCGTGAGCAACTGCTCGGTGAAGTAGTCGCGCGGCGACTGGCACCCGCTGTGACTGTGAGCCATGATCGCGTCTCCTGATTCACGAGCCGGTCGATGCGGTGCGGGCGTCCTGGGGTGTCGCACCGTTCCACGTAGAACGTCAGCGGTTGTCAGAGTGACGCGCCCAAGGCGACCCAAGATGGCCACGTGGCCGCCTTGGAAAACTCTCGATTTCCAAGCCCTTTCCGCCCAAGGCGGCCAAGATGACCAAGGCGGCCACTCTCACTCACCCCGCAGGCGGGAAGCCGTCAACCGGGCCGTGTGGGAGAGTCCGCGCATTATACCCCGCCGGTCGCGGCCGGGCAACGGTGTCGCGGCGTCAGCCGGGCGGCACCCCGCTCCAGCCGTTCGCCTGATACACGAGGTGAACCAACATGCACAGCACGAGCGTCAGGGTCACGACGCAGGTCGCGATGGTGACGATCAGCCGCAGCCGGAACACCCGCGTGTACATCAGGATCAGTTTCAGGTCGAGCATCGGCCCCAGCACGAGGAACGCGAGCTTGGCCGTGATGTGCATCTTGGTGAAGCTCGCGGCCACGAACGCGTCCGCCTCGCTGCACAGGCTCATAACCACCGCGAGGAGCATCATCGCCGGGATCGCGAGGTACGGCTGATCGCGGGACAGCGCTTCGATTTCTTCCGCGGAGATGTACGACCGCGCCAGTGCCGCGAGTACCGCACCGAGGATGAGGAACACGGTGATGTCAACGAAGTCGTGCAGGGCGGTGGCGGAGATGTTCCCGATCCGCGCGAACAGCGGCTGGCGCGGGGGAGGGGGGGGCGCGTCGGCCGTCGCGGCCTGTGCCCCCGGCTTCGGCGCTTCCGCGACCGGCGGCGGCGCGGCCAGCATGGTCAGCAGCGCGTTGCCGTACTTCCGGTACTGGAGGTGAACCACGAGCGCCGTCGTACACGCGATCACGAACCCCAACCCGACGCGCAGCCCGACCATCTCCGGCCCGATCTTATGGTCGCGGAACGCGACCCACGTGCTGAAGATCACCACGAGGTTGATGATCGGCCCGGCCAGCATGTACGCGATGCAACACGACAGCGGCAGCCCCTTCCGGAGCAGCCGCCGCATGACGATCACGATCCCGCACTCGCACATCGGGAACAGGAGGCCGAGAACCGCCCCGATCATCACCGCCGGCACCACCGACTTCGGCAACACCTTGGTGATGAACTCCTGCGGCAGGAACTCTTCGAGGATGCCGGCGACGAGCGCGCCGAGGACGATGAACGGCATCGCCTCCCAGAGGACCGCGCTGAAGCTGATGAGGAAGTCGAGAATCGTTGGCTGCACCAGATCACCCGAAGCGGGAACGGTGAGACACGGTTACTACGCCCGGTACGCGGGGCGGGTTCGCCCGCTCACGGGCATTGTCCGAACGGGTGATCCATCCCGCAAGGGTCGTTCGGGTTGTGCATCGACCGCCGGAACTGCTTCCCCCCGAAGATCGGGGCGAACCGGTTCCACACCGCGACCGCCGCCATCGAGGCGAAGAACAGCCCGACGCTCGCCACCACGATGACCCCGCTCGGGCCGAACCTGACGTTCTTGACGGTGCCGACGCTCAGGCTCATCTCGCCGCTCAGCCCGTACCCCAGCCCGCCCGCCGCGAGGCTGAACGCGACCGTCAGCCAGAACATCTGCCGCAGGTTGCGGGACACGTTCGCCGCCGCCGCCGCCGGCACGACGAGCAAGGCGTTGATAAGCAGCGCGCCGACCGCCTTGATGGACAAATTGACCACGAGCGCGAGCAGGATGATGAACAGGTAGTTGTTCAGCGTCACGTTCATCCGCCGCGTCCGGGCGAGGCTGGGGTTGAAGCTGGCGAACATGAGCTGGTTGTACCGCCACAGGAACACGCCCGTAACGAGCGCGAGAGCGGCGCCGAGCAGGACGAGATCGGAGTCCGACACGAAGAACAGGTTGCCGAACAGGAACGTTTCCAGGTTGACAGGGCTGACCCGGACGACGAATGGGATGAGCATCGCGGCGAACCCGAGGGCGAGCGCGAAGAACACGCCGATCACCGTGTCGTGCGCAAGGCCGGTGCGATCACGGACGTACACCATCGACATTCCGACGGCGACGCCGAACGCGACCATCACGACCGGGACCAGCCACGCAGCGGTCGCCTTATCGCCGTGGGCGAAGGCGACATTCGTCAGGAAGCCCAGCGCGATGCCCGCGAAGGCGCAGTGGGCCATTGCGTCGCTGAAGAACGCCATCCGGTTGCCGACCACCATCGCGCCGACGATGCCGCAGAGCAGGCACATGACGAAGAGCGTGAGCACGCCCCTCACCACGAACAGGTCGGTGCCGGCCTGTTGGGCGATCCAGCGGATCAGGTCGGCCATCCACACGTCGGGCATCGGAACCTCGGAGAGTGTCAGGCGAGCAGACGGCGGGCGGCGCGGTGGAGGAGGGCGCGAGACGCGGCGGCTTCGTCCGGCGTGATGACGAGCGGCGGGGCCACGCGAACCACCTTCTTCGCGAGCGGGCCGAGCAGGTGGATGCCGTCGCCGGTCGGCCCGTCGCCCTGGTAGCACGCCAGCACCAGCGCGTTCGCCCACTCGCCCGCGGTCCGGCCGCCGTGGTCGCGGGTCTCCACGCCCCACACCATCCCGCCACGCTCGCCGCGGACGGCCGCAACGAATGGCAGTTCCTTCAATTCCACCAGCCCGCGCTCGATCACCGCGGAACTGCGGTGCATGTCACCGAGAACGTCGCGGCTCGCGAACTCGTCCAGTGTTGCCAGTACGGCGGCGCAGCAGAGCGGGTTCGCGCTCCATGTGTCCGACCCTTCGCCGTAATCGAGCGCGCCGAAGATGTCGGCGCGGCCCACCGCGGCGGCCACCGGGATACCGTTACCCAGTCCCTTGCCTAACACCACGATATCCGGCTCGAGGCCGTACGTCTCGAACGCGAACATCGACCCGGTGCGGCCGAAGTTCGATTGTACCTCGTCCAGAATGAAGACGATGTCGTTGTCGCGGCAGAACCGTTCGAGCAGTTGGAGGTACGCCTTCGGCGGGTGGTACGAGCCGCCGCCGCCGAGGTACGGCTCGGTGATGAGTGTGCCGATCTTTCGGCCGAACTGGTGGAGCAGGGCGTCGAGTTCCTTCTGGTACGGAGCCGGGTCGAACGGCCCGTCGCGCAGCGACACGTCCCGGCACTCGGTCGTCGGGAACGTGACGAACCGCACGCGCGGGTCGCGTTCGGCGTCGGCCTCCGAACCGGTGACCGCGTTCGCCAGCCCCTTCTTGCCGTGGAACCCGAACCGCGTCGCGACGATCATCGTCCGCGTGCGGTCGCGGGCCTGCGCCGCCCAGAGCGCTTTCTGAATCGCCTCCGACCCGGACGCGGCCCACATCACCTGTTCCATCCGCCCGCCGCCGGACGAGTTGCGGAGCAGGGCGAGCAAGCGCGTGTTGGCTTCCACCTCGACGGGCGTGATCGCGTTGTACGCGGTCATTGGGACCGCTGCGAAGTAACCCTCCGGAACACCGGTCGGCGCGGCGACTGTGTTGTCCGCACCCGGCCAGTTCATGTAGCGGAAATACGCCTGCATCCACCGGACGGAGTTGTGCCCGAGGTTGGAGACGAGTACGCCAGACGTGAAGTCGTACAGGCGGCGGCCGTCCGGGGTCCAGTGATAGACGCCGGCGCTGGATGCGATAACGGCCTGCGTGGGCGTGTAAGTCCGGAGCGAGTGCGGTTCGAGCGCCGCGAGCGCTTCCCGGTCGGCGTTGGACCGTGGCTCGCGGGTGTGCTGGATCGAGTGCGGCATGTGTCTGTTCTCCGGTGACGGCACCCGAAGGTAATGCGGCGGAACGGGTTACACAAGGCCACGCGCGAGAACATCGACTGATGTCCGGGTCACACCCGCCCCGCATAGAGGACGAGCGGGCGGGCGTGGCCGGGTTCGTACAGCGTCAGACCGCCGTGCGGGCCATTGACCTTCACGACGCAGCCGGGAGCGCCGGCGACCGCGCGGGCGAGAACCGCCTCCAGCGCCTGCACGATCGCGACACAGTTCCGGTCGGCCGTGATGTCGTTGTAGGCGAGCGCCCGCATCTGCGCGAGTCGCACGTCACGCCCCTCGGCGGGGCCGCCGTACTCCACGAACGCGACTTCTTTGAAGAACCGCTCGATGACTTCGATCCCGTACCCGCGCTGCGAGCGTTCGCCCCACGGTTCGAGGAACGTTCCGTTGTAGTGATAGTTGGGGGTGTTCTTGAGTTCGCCCGGCGTGCGATTTTCCACCGTCAGCTCGACACCGCGTTTGCGCTGGTGGGCGCACCAGACCGCGTTATCGAACCGGAACTGCACCTCTTGTTCGACGTAACCGGGAAAGTTATCGGGCGTGACCCAACTGGTGTGAATGTCGAACGCCGCCTCGCGGTCGTCCGGGTGCCGGTACACGACCTGGAGTTGCACGGAATCCCACGTCGGACCATCGGACGGACCGACGATCCCGCGCTGCCCGGTGGCGGACACGCGGTCGAGGGTCCAGTTCGGGCCGAACGTGAAGTCGATCAATTTCAGGTAGTGGACCGCGACGTAGGTCGCGGGGTTGCGGCCGGTGATCCACTCCGCGAACTGCCCCCCGCTGATCGACTTCGGTTCGAGGAGTGAACAGTAACCGTTGTTGACGTGCTGGAGAACTCCGTCTTGATACAGGGTCCGCAGTTTCTTGTGATCGGGGTCGGCGAGTTTGTGGTAGACGACCTTCGCCAGAACTCCGCGCTCCGCCGCGAGGCGCGTGAGTTCGTCGAGTTCGCCGAGCGAGAGGACCGACGGCTTCTCGATTAAGACGTGTTTCCCGGCCACGAGGGCGGCACGGGCGGCGGCGAAGTGCCTGTCGTCCGGCGTCGCGACGCAGACGACGGTCACGTCCGAAGCGAGGAGTTCCGCAACGGAGTCCGCGCCGGAGTAATTCGCGAAGGGCGACCGCCGGCCGGCGTCGGAGGCGAGGTAGCGCGCGGCCCGAGTGCCGGTGCGGGTCGCCACGGCCGCGAGCCGGACTTCGACCGGACCCGTGGCCACTGAGAACAACGGCTCCCCGGCCCGGGCTTCAAAGACCGGGCGATAGGTGTCGTCGAAAATCATCCCGAAGCCGACCATCCCGCAGCGGAGCGTGGGGCCCGGCGAGGGTGCCTGTGACTGCATCCGATCGTCTTAGCCCGAACAGGGATCAAGAAGGAGGGAGGAAAACGGAAGTAGTGTTCATAACATAAGATACATTATCGGACTCGTAATGGAGAAGCGGTGTCCATCCGGTGCTGGGGTTCTATTCTTTATAGGTCCGATAATGTTTATTATGTTACGAAATGGGCTCGAAGTTTGGAACGGTGACCGAGGCTTTCGCCTCACCTCATCATCCCCATCTTTCGGAACTTGCGATAGCGTTCTTCGAGCAGTTGCTTTGTGCTTATGGCCGTGAGTTCGCGAAGTTGGCGCGCGAGATACCCCTTCAGGGCGTTCGCCATCCCACGCGGGTCGTGGTGGGCGCCGCCGAGCGGTTCGGTGAGGATGTGGTCGATCACGCCGAACTTCTCGAGGTCCGGCGCGGTCAGGCGCAGTGCGCCGGCTGCACGCGGCTTCGTTTCGTCTGTAGCCACCTTCCACAGGATGCCGGCGCACCCCTCCGGGCTGATGACCGAATAGTAGGCGAACTGGAGCATCCCGATGCGGTCGCCGATCCCGATCCCGAGTGCCCCGCCCGACCCGCCCTCGCCGATGACCACGCAGATGATCGGCGTCGGGAGGCGCGTCATTTCGAGGATGCTCGTCGCGATCAGCTGCGCCTGACCGCGTTCCTCGGCTCCGATGCCCGGGAACGCGCCGGGCGTGTCGATTAGGCAGACGACCGGGAGTCGGTACTTGGCGGCCAGTCGCATCTTCGCCATCGCCTTCCGGTAGCCCTCCGGGTGTGCGCACCCGTAGTAGCACTGCTGCCGTTCGG
Source organism: Frigoriglobus sp. (assembly GCA_043741075.1). Classification (GTDB taxonomy): domain Bacteria; phylum Planctomycetota; class Planctomycetia; order Gemmatales; family Gemmataceae; genus Gemmata. Next base: position 1,327 of record JAYUBA010000199.1, on the reverse strand, counting down.
CGATGGTCTTCCCCTTCTGGTGGCCGATCAGCATGACCTTATGGCCGTCCACTCGTGCGAATCCGGCCCGGATCGCTCGGTCGTCCCCGAACGCCCGGTCGCCGTGCAGTTCCACGAACTCATCGAACGCCATGTCCACGTAATCCATCATCTGGGGGCGCTGCGGGTGGCGCGAAACCAGTACCGTCTCCCAGGCGCCCAGTTTGCTGTAGGTGGCCTTCTTCAGCGCGGTCAATTTGCGCCGGAGATCCCGGACCGCCTCCGCCGCGCCCTCCGCGTCCGGGCCGGCTTCCAGACGGGCCAACTCCTGTTCCAACTCGTAGATGTCCTGTTCGAACGGTAACACCGGAGCCATCGGCAATTCCTTATTTTGTGCGGCGGAGTATCGGGGAAGGCGAATGTCCCCGCACTCACTCGCCCTCGACCGCTTTTTCCGGTACCGACTTGTAGATCTGCTTCACCTTCCGTAGTTCGATCAGAACCTCGTGAAAGTTTGCGGGCCGGTCGGTCTTGTTCTTCGCGAGCATTCTGAGCACGAACGCCGAGAACTCGTCGGTCAGGTCCGCGTTGTACGCCACCGGCGGGGCCGGCTTTTCGGTGAAGTGCCGGCTCAGCAGGTCGTTCATCGAGGTGCCGCGGAACGGCGGGCGCCCCGTCGTCAGCTCGTACAGCGTGCAGCCGTAGCTGTAGATGTCGGCCCGGCCGTCCACGATCTCGTCCCGGATCTGTTCCGGGCTCATGAAGCTCGGCGTCCCCTGCGGCCGGCGGCGCCGGTGGAACCACTTCGCGAACCCCGTCGGCACCTTCTTCGAGAGCGCGAAGTCGATGATCTTCGTGTCGCCGAGGGAGTTCACCAGGATGTTGTCCGGCTTCACGTCGCGGTGGACGTAGCCCATCGCGTTCATGTACGCCAGGCCGGTCGCGGCCCCTTTGAAGATCTTCCGGCTGTGTTCCTTGAGGAACGCGAAGTCTTTCGCCTGGAGCCGGAGCCGGAGGCCGCCGGACGGGAAGAACTCCATGATGAAGTGCGGGGTCGTCTTCGAGCGGCTCACGCGCTTGATGCTGATCACGTTCTGGTGCGTCAACTTCTCCCCGACCTCGGCCTCGTTGAACAGCGCGCGGCGCTGCTCCGCCTTCTCGGCCGCTTCGGGCAGGAGGAGCTTCATCGCGAAGTGCCGGTTGCTCTTCAGCTCCACGACCTCGAACACCTGCGATGTCTGCCCGGTCTGGAGCAGGGACCGCAGGCGGTAGCCCTCGAGCGTCTCGTTCACCTCGGCCATGCGGCACCCCTCACCAGTATTCTTCGAAGTGGACGTTGCCCTTGAAC
>JAYUBA010000198.1:0-2438 GCA_043741075.1 Frigoriglobus sp. | reverse complement strand
GCTGTCTGATCTGCGTTCTTCCGCGTTTATCTGCGGCTGGTCGTATCTTCTGCTTTCTGTCCTCTGTGTCGCGGCGGCTTACGCCCCCCGCTCGCCCTTGGGGTCGAACAGCGCGCCGACGGCCGATTGCCCGCCGCCGGTCAGCTCCTCCGGGCGGATCACCGCCACGGGTTCCATCAGCAGGTCGGTCGGGATCTCCTGGTAGGACACCACGACCAACTCGGTCAGCGCGCGGGCGAGCGAGTGCCGGACCGCGCGGCGCAGGCTCGCGTCGCACAGCAGCGCGACCTCGTAGCCCCGCGCGGACGCCTTCCGCAGTTCGTCCGACAGCCGCAGCGTCAGTTGCTCCAACCGCGACGGGTCGAGCACCAACTGGTGCCCCTGCACCGAGCGCCGGAGTTCGACCTCCAGCCGCGGGTCCAGGACGATGGCCCGGATGCGCCCGCTCGCGTCGCGGAACCGGTCCACCACGGACCGCCCGATGTCCACCCGCACCCGCTCCGCGAGTTCGCCGGGGTCCTTGACCGACGGGGCGTGCGTCGCGAGCGCCTCCATGATCCGCGGCAGGTTCGAGATCGGCACCCGCTCGTCGAGCAGCAGCGTGAGGACGCGGTGCAGGACGCCCATCGTCAGCACGTTCGGGACCAGTTCGTCCACGACTGCCGGGGACGTTTCGCGCACCTTGTCCACCATCGCCTTCAGGTCTTCGCGGCTGAGCAGTTCGCCCGCGTGCCGGCGCACCACTTCGCCCAGGTGCGTGATGATGACGTTCGGCGCGTCCACCACCGTGAAGCCGGCGGCCTCGGCGCGGTTCCGGTCGGCGTCGGTGATCCACCGCGCCGGCAGGCCGAACGCGGGTTCCTTCGCGACCTCGCCGGCGAGCGGGATCTTGGCCGCGCCGCCGGGGTCGATGGCGAGCCACAGGTCCGGGCGCACGTCGCCGCGGGCCACCTCGCGCCCGCCGATCAGCACGCGGTACGTCGGCGGGTCGAGCTGAATGTTGTCCCGCACGCGGACCGCCGGCACCCACAGCCCGCTCTGGCGGGCGAGGTCGCGGCGCAGCCCGCCGATGCGGTCGAGCAGGCCCGGCCCGCGCTTCGCCGACACGAGCGGGATCAGCGCGGCCCCGATTTCCAAGCTGATGCGGTCGGCCTGGAGGAAGTCGTCCAGATACCCTTCGACGGGCGACTTCGGCGCGCCCGCGGCGTCCGGCTTGGCCCCGGTGTCCGGCGGCGGAACCGGTCGCGTACTCAGCCGGCGCGACATGAAGAACAGGCCGGCACCCAACAGCACGAATGGGATCGTCGGCATGCCGGGTATCAGGCCCAGGCCGAGCAGGATGAACGAGCCGAGCCGCAGCGGGCCGGCGGCGGCGTCGAACTGGATGCCGATCTCCTGCCCCAGGCTGCTGTCCGAGGTCGCCTTGGTCACCAACATGCCGGACGCGACCGCGGTGATGAGCGCGGGGATCTGCGTGACCAGCCCGTCCCCGACCGTGAGGATCGAGTACGTGCGAATGGCCTGCGCCAGCGGCATCCCCTTCGTCAGCCCGATGATGAACCCCCCGATGAGGTTGATCGCGGTGATGATGATGGCGGCGACCGCGTCGCCGCGCACGAACCGGCTGGCCCCGTCCATCGTGCCGTAGAACTCGCTCTCCCGCATCACGGTCTGCCGGCGGCGCTTGGCCTCGGTCTCGTCGATCAGCCCGGCGTTCATCTCCGCGTCGATCGCCATCTGCTTACCGGGCATCGAGTCGAGGGTGAACCGGGCCGCGACCTCGGACACCCGCCCGGCACCCTTCGTGATGACGATGAACTGGATCACGATCAGGATCAGGAAGATCACCAACCCCACGACCAAGTTGCCGCCGACGACGAACTTACCGAACGCCTCGACCACCCCGCCGGCGTTCGCGTTCAGGAGGATCAACCGCGTCGTCGCCACGTTCAGCGCCAGCCGGAACAGCGTGAGCAACAGGAGCAGCGACGGGAACGTCGAGAAGTCCAGCGGCTGCCGCACGGTCAGGGTAATCAACAACAGCAGGATCGTGGCGGCGAGGTTGAACGCGAGTAGCAAGTCCAGCAGGAAGGTCGGCAGCGGGACGAGGAAGACGACCAACAGGCCGAGCAGCGCGAAGGAGAGTATCAGCTCGCTCCGCGCGAACAGCGGGCGGGTCGTACCGGGCGGCGTTAGGCGCGGGTCGGTTGCCATCGGATTCCCTTCGCCGTCGCCTCAAATCGGCGACACAGGGATTTAGAACACGGGAACCGGGGTGCCGTCGGAGTTCTCAGCCCCGCCCTCATTTTCTCACCTTCGGGGCCGCGCTTTCGAGTCCCGCCTGAACTTTCAGTCCGGGCACCACGGTACAGCTTAACATCCCGTCGCCGTCGGCCCGGCGGCCTCTTCTTTGTGGTGCGGGCCTCTGGCCTGCATCG
>JAYUBA010000197.1:0-8122 GCA_043741075.1 Frigoriglobus sp. | reverse complement strand
TCAAGGTCACGATCCACTCGACGGGCAAGGGCCTGTGCCTGCTGTCCGAGAAGGGGGATTCGGACGGGCTCACGGTGTCGTTCGACGACGGCACCGTGAAGGAGTCGTTCCTGAGCTGGAAGGCGTTCCGCCAGCTCCTCGCGATGAAGGCGGCCCAGAACGGCAAGCCGAAGGACGTGCCCGTCGCCGCCCCGGTGAACGGGACCGAGTGACGTAGCGGACGCCGGGGCCGCGGGGACTCTCACACCCGCCGCACTGCGTGACTGCCCCTCGCGAGGGGTTGCACTGTCGGTCAGGCCCCGGCTTCCGGATTCCACCCTAACCACCCGCGACGGATCGCGCGATGTCGGTAGCGAGCCATGTCGATTCCGCTTCTCACCGTCGAGGACGTCGCCACACGGCTGAACGTGTCGGACAAGTTCGTCTATGGTGTGATCGCGAAGGGCCGGCTGAAGCACCACCGCCTCGGCAAGGGCCAGGGCGGCATCCGCGTGAGCGAAGAGCAACTCGCCGAGTTCCTGCGTCTCACCGAGCGGGGCGGCGAGGAAGACACTCCGCAGCCCCTGCCAAAGGTCAAAACGAAGGTCCGGGAGAAGGCGTTCAGCTTCCTCCCACCGCCAACTTGAACCGTTCAAGCTTCTCCCGAAGCCCCTGCCGATCCGCCAAGAGGTGGCTGTAATGCTGCCGAATGACCGCCGCCGAGTTACCCATCAGCGAGGCCAGCGTGTCCACGTCCATCCCGGCCTTGATCAGTTCCGTCGCCCAAGTGTGCCGGTAGCTGTACGCCGTCAGCCCCTTCACTTTCAGCCGCCGCCGCAGCTTGATGAACCGGTCCACGACGTTCACACGGCCGAACGGCTTACCGTTCTTCCGGCGGAACACCTTGCCGGTAGGGAAGAGCGTCACCAGCTCCTTCACCGTCGCGAGCGTCTGCCCGGTGAGCATGATCACCCGGTCCTTGTGCTTCGCGTTCTTGTGGGCGAAGTCCCCCGAGCGGCGGGACATCTCTTTCCGGAACACGAACGCCCCGAGCTTCTCGTCGAAGTCCGTCGCGGTCGCCGCACAGAGTTCGCCCGGCCTTGCCCCGGTGTCCTTGAGGGCCTGGATGAACGGTCGCCAGTGGGGACGGGAGACCCCCATGATGCGGGCGTGCATCGCCTCGATCTCCGCCGTGTTGGTCCCGAGCAGCGCGTCCGCCCCGCGGGATACCGCACTCGGCTTGCTGATCTTGTCGAGCGGGTTCTCGTCGATCATCTTGCCCGTCACCGCCCAGTTGAACGCGGCGATCACCCCTTGCAGGAAGTTCCGCTGCGAGCCCGGGCCCCACGTCGTCGGCAGCCGCCCCTTCTGTTCCTTCTTCCGCACCTGAGCACGCGGCACGGTCTCCATGATTTCGAGGAAGTCGTACACATCCTGGTGCTTCAGGTTGCAGACCGCCAACTCCCCGAGCAGCCCGCGTTTCGTCTTGTGGTTGACGAACGGCAGGAACGACCGGAGCCGGATGCCCACCGTGCCCGACGTCTTCGTCTTGGTGACGTGCTTCAAGTACGCGTCAAGCACCTCGCGGATCGTCGCCCGCTCCGGCTCGCTCCTCCGCTTCTCCCGCTCAGCCTCCTCGCGGGCCTTCCCTTCCATGATCTCCTGAAACCGGTCCTGAGCCGCCCGGTACGTCGGACCCGTGGGCTGGTCGTCCGGTCCGAGAGCCAGCTCGAACCGCTCGCCCTTGCGGACGCAGAAGTAACCCCCGCCCTTGCGGGTGGGCCAGTAGCTGATGGACGTTGCACGCGGCATGACCGCCCCCTGTTTCGTGACATCCCTTCATCGTAGCGTACAGTTTTTAGCGTACAAGGACGGTTGCTCGGGAATCTCGAAAGCTCATGAAACGCAGTATTTCTTGGGTATTTCCGCACCGGCTACATACGCGAGTTTTGCAATCTTGCACATCTGGTACACGTTGATGCGGAAGTCCGGGCACGTGCTCACGAGGCAATACGCGTCGGTCGGCGTGAAGCCGTACTCCGTGATGAGCCAGTCCATCAGGTTGAGCGTCGCGGTCTCCACCGCGACCTCCAGCGGCTTGTCCGCGAGCACGGACACGATGGACTCGGGTTTCTCGATGCGCATCCACGGGATGCGCTTTTTCTTGACAACGTCCAATTTGACGCGCACTGTAGCTTTGGTTTCGGCCGCGGTGCCGGTGAACTCGGTGTCGCCCTGGCTCGCGTGAACGTCGCCCAGGTAGAACAGCGCGCCGGGGTGGTACACCGGCACCGAAATGCGGTTGCCCACGGCCGCGTCGCGCACGTCGAGGTTCCCGCCCCACGGCCCCTGCCCGTCCAGGCTCGTCACCACTTCGCGGTCCGGGCACACGCCGAGCGTGCCGACGAACGGCGTGATCGGCCACGTTATCTTGTCGCTGAAGTGGAGCGTGCCGTCGCGATTCGTACCGCTTGGGCCGGGCGTGTGCTTGAAGATTTTCGTGGTGTAGTCGCCGGACAACTCCGGCCACCGCGTCGATTCGCCGAGCGGCCCGCGCCGCGGCCCGATCGCGACCCACGAGTAATCATCGACCACGATGTCTTCGAGCGTGATGACGAGCGCGTCGCCGCGCTCCGCGCCTTCGAGGAAGACCGGCCCGCCGATGGGGTTCGCGTGCGGCGGGGTGCGGTCGAAGCCGGGTCGCCTGGCGGGAATCGCCTTGTCCTCCGGCGTCTTGAAGTAGCCGGTGCTGGCGTCGTAGGTTTCGATCTCGAACGACTCGCCCGGCTGTACCCGCAGGAGCGGTTCGTCGCGCCAGTCGAAGGCGTACTTCTTGGCTCGTTCGCGTGTGATCCGTTGCACGACGTACCTCGCGCTCGGTTCCGGCCTGAAGTCGTTACAGTAACGGGCCGTAGTTGAGCTTCGTCCGGGCGTCGGCGTCCGCGGGTGTCGGCCGTCGTTCGCATCTCGCCGACGCTACGGGCCGCTGTCCGGCACGGCTCCAATTACTTCCGGTTGTACTCGGCGTAGAACTCGCGGGCTCGGGCCAGTAGTTGGTCCTCGGTTGTGTGGTGGGCGTCCACGACCACCGAGCCGATGACCTTCGCGACCACGTCGGGGTGGTGGGCCTTCAGGTCGGCGAGCAACTGCTCCATCGCGCTGCTCTTGCCGGTGCCGCTCCCGAACACCAACACCTGTTCGGCCCCCCGCAGCGTCTTGGCGACGGCTTCGTAGTAGCTCTTCCGTTCGGGCTGACTCTTGCCGTCGGTCCACTCGTTGGCGGAATGCAGGTGCCGACCGTGCCCGTGCGGGTCGTAGGGTTCGAGCCGCACGGGTACGGCCCCGTGGACCTCGGTGCGGTAGATGCGGGCCTCGTGGTGGTCGATGACCACCAACAGGTGCGGGGCCGCCTCGCGCTCGTTCGGCGTCGCCATGATTCGATCCTCCAGTTGTCTTCGCCGTTACGTTGACCGACGCGATCGGCTGGTCAGGGAACACCTAGCACATCGCGCGCCGGGATGACCAGGTTCGGAATCATTCCGAGCGGGCCGACGGGCGATGAGACCGGCGGTCGGGGTGCGTTCGCAGAGCCATTGTACAATAGGAGCGGGGATCGACCCGGTGGGGACTTTGCAAGAGAAGGGGTGAGCGGGTGAAGATGCAAAACAGCCGAGGTTTTCTCTTCTCACCCCTTCACCACTTCACACTTTCAGCCGTTCTCTTGCAAAGTGCTCCCAGGCCGAGCGGCAGGCCGTCCGGGGATGACCGAGGCCGACCGTTTCGTTCCAGGCGAAGTTGGCGAACATGAGTGCGACGCGGGCCGCATCTTGAGCGGGTCGCGGACCACTCCCGACTTCGCGGAACCGCCGGCCGGGGAGACGCCGAACCCGTGGTCGATGTCCGCCGTCTTCATGTGCGGGGTTCGATCTACTTGGCTCGACTTGCTTTTTCCATCCTCGCCCGTTCCTGGGCCGACAGCGAATCCCACACGCGCACCGTGTGATCGCCGGAGCCGGAGACGAGCCGGGTGCCGTCGGGGCTCCAGGCGACGGCGTGGACGTAGTCGGTGTGGCCGCGCAGCTCGGCGACTTGCTGGCGGCGAGCCACGTCGATCAGCCGGATGGTGTTGTCGCGGCAGCCGGCGGCCAGTCGCGTGCCGTCGGGGCTGAACACCACGCCGTAGACAATGCTCCCCAGCGGGATGCTCTTGAGCTGCTCGTGGGTTTGGGCGTCCCAGAGGCAGATGGTCCTATCGTGGGAACCCGAGGCGAGCAGTTTGCCATCGGCGCTGAAGGCCACCCGCCAGACCTCGCCCGTGTGCCCGCGCAGGTCGGCGACCGGGGCGCGCGTGGCAACGTCCCAGAGACGAACGGTCCCATCTCTTCCGGTGGTGGCAAGCAGGCTGCCGTCGGGATGAAAAGCCACGTCAGTGGCGTACTTGTCGTGTCCCTTGAGTCGGGCGACCTCTCGCCCCGAGGCCACATCCCAAAGTCGCACCGTTCCGTCTATACACCCTGCCGCCAGCAGTGTCTCCGATGGGTTCAAGGAGACTCGGCCCCCCTCTCCGAGATCGGCAGGGTCAAACCCCGAATCGCGGGTGGTCTTTTGGGACGCTACATCCCAGAGCCTGACGCCCCGATATCGCTCGCCCGTGGCAAGTCGGCGGCCATCACGGCTGTAGGCCACCGAGTTGACGATCCCCGTCTCGTGCTTCAGCGGCAGACCCGTCGGCCGGCCGGTCGTGGCGTCCCAGAGGCGTGCGGTGCCGTCCCACGCCGCCGATGCCACTTGCTCGCCGTTGGGGCTAAAGGAGACGTCGTAGACGTAGCTCGTGTGCCCGCGCAGGAGGCCGTTCCGTTCCACCAGGCTTATGTCCCAGATGCGAACCGTGCCATCTGTGGACCCGGACACCAGGCGAGAGCCGTCGGGCGTGAAGGCCGGTACACAATTGAAGGCATCGCCGTGTCCGCGGAGCACACCGATCAATTCGCCCGTCTGGGCATCCCAGAGGCGAAGGGTCGCATCGGACGAGGCGGTGACGACGCGCTTACCGTTCGGGCTGAAGAGGACATTCGTCACCCGGTCCGTATGCCCGCCCAGGACGGCCAGCAACTGCCCCGTGTGCCCGTCCAAGAGCCGCGCCGTCTGGTCCGCCGAGGCCGTGACCACTCGCTGGCCGTCCGGGCCGAACGCAACTGTATTGATTTCATTCTTGTGTCCGGCGAGAATCGGAAGCGGCCGGCCGGTGGCCGCGTCCCAGAGGCGCGCCGAGTTATCCGGGTCATTGCTTCCGGAAACCAGCCGAGACCCGTCCGGGCTGAAAAGCAACTGTCCGACATTGGCCGTATGGCCGCCTAACACGGCGACTTCTTTGCCGCTCTCGCCGTCCCATAGGTGGATGGCGTTATCACCTTCGGCGCCCGCGGACGCAAGTCGCTTGCCATCCAGACTGTAAGCCAGGTGCCAGACCGCCTTCGCATGGGGACCCAGCACGGCGAGCTGGCGGCCCGTAACGGCGTCGCACAGGTGGACGAACTCCCTGGAACCCACTGCCACCCGCTTGCCATCGGGGCTAAACGCGAGCGGATGAATGTTCTCTTGCCATTTCGCCAAAACGGCGATTTCCTTGCCGGTGATCGTATTCCACAACCGGCTGGTGACTCCGCCATCGTCGGCAGAGTAGATTCCGTAGGACGCAATCCGACTGCCGTCCGAGTTGTACGCCACGAGGGGGTCACGGTCCAGGTGAGCTGCGCCATCGGCCTTGAGGAGCCCGGTTTGTTGGCCCGTCGCCGAGTCCCAGAGACGAATGGTCTGGTCGTTGCTGGCGGTGGCCACTTGCTGGCCGTCTGGACGGTACGCCACGGATGTCGCCGGAGCCGAATGCCCGCGAAGGACGGCGCTCTCATTGCCGGTAGCCACGTCGTACAGATAAACCTCGTTGTGGTTTTCGCAGCAGACGGCGATCTGTCGGCCCGACGCGCTCAGGGCGAGCGACTTGACCTTTCCACCCGGCACGGGCAGCACGAGCGAGGCACCGTCGAGTTGGCTGTGGAGGTACTGCCATTCCCAGTTGCGATGTTCATTCGGCGCATCTTCAAGGGCGCTACGAGCGGCACCGCTGTTCTGAAGCTGTAAAGCCCCGGTCGCGGCGGCGATGTTCGAGCGGTAGCGGCCCCAGCGTTCGGCCTTCTGCTCTCGCTGAGCCGTGTCACGGGCTTCGTCGGCAACCTGGCGCTGCTTCGCCTCATCTTTCCGCGCGTCTTCCGCACGAACGTAGCTCCAAGAGACCAGCACGAATGCCGTCAGGAAGATACCGACAATACCGCCCAACGACGCGGCCTCCAGCGGATTGCGTTTCACCCACTTGATGGTCCGTTCGAGCCGGTCAATCGGCCGCGCCAGGATCGGCTTGCCGCGCTGAAACCGTACCAATTCGTCCGCCAACTCCGCGGCCGATGCGTAGCGCTTCTCCGGCTCCTTGCGCAGGCATTTCAGGCAGATCGTGTCCAGGTCCAGCGGGATGCCCGCCTGCCAGTGCGACGGCGGTGCCGGCTCCTGCGTCCGCACCTGATCGAGCGTCTCGACCACCGTCTTCCCCTTGAACGGCGGCCGGCCGGCCAGGCAGTCGTAGAGGATCGCGCCCAGCGCGTAGACGTCCGCCGCCGGCCCGGCCTCGTGGGCATGCCCCGACGCCTGCTCCGGGGCCATGTACGACGGCGTCCCCATCACCGCCCCGGCCTGCGTCTCGCTACTGTCGCTGTCCATCTGCCGGGCCAGGCCGAAGTCGGTGATCTTGGGCGTGCCATCGGCCGTCAGCAAGATATTGGCCGGTTTCAAATCGCGATGGACCACGTTGCGGCTGTGCGCGAGTTGCATCGCCCGCGCCAGCGCCTCGACCAGCTTCGCCGCCGCCCGGACCGGCAGCGGCTTGCCGCCGAGCTTGGTGGCGAGGTTGCCCCCCTCGACGAACTCCAGCGCGCAGTAGGGGTGCCCGTCCGCCTCGCCGACCTCGTGAATCTGCACGATGTTCGGATGCTGCAACCGCGCCACCGCCTCGGCCTCGGTGCGGAAGCGCGCCAGTTCCCGCGGCCCGGCATGTCCGCCGGCGAGCACCATCTTGAGCGCGACGGTGCGATTCAGGGCCAGATGTTGCGCCTTGTAGACCACGCCCATGCCGCCGCGGCCGAGGATGGCCACGATCTCGTAGCCCGGCACCGCCGGTCGCGGCGAGTCGCGGCCGGCGGGAGCCACCGGTGTTTCGAGATTCGGGTCATGCTGAAAAGTCTGCGTCACTTCCGGGCCGGAAAAGGAGCACGTCAGGGCGTCCGGTATGGCGGGGTCGTTTGGCACGGATGAGCGCGTCGGCTCGCCGGTTGCCGGACCCGGCGAGTGGTCGGAGGTGCGCAGCGGGTCATTCTGATCGGCTGTGTTCATGATACCTTACCGCCGTGTCGCACCCGGTTACTCCGCGACATCATCGCACATCAGTCCCCGTGCCGCCAGTCGGCAGCGAGGAACGGCGATGCCTTTCTCCGTGTGCCCGGTGTTGATGCAGTCCAGCGGCTTGTCGTCGCACTCGGGCTTCCACTTGCGCAGGCCGGTGCCGGTGTGCCGGTCGGGTCGGGGACGGTCGCCACTTCCCGCCCGCTCGCGGTGCCCGGTTTGTTCGGGTCGCCGAAGATCGCGAAGGGGGCGTACTTGCCGCCGAGATACGCCGGGCCGATGGCCGACACCGGCCCCGGTTCCAGCCCGTCCGCGACGAGGAACAACCGGCGCGTGCGTGATGACGGGGCATACGGGGGCCGCCTGATGGGTCGCCGACACCGAAGTGTCCCGGTGTGGCGGAACACCCGAACGAAGCAGCGAGTGTCGGGCGGTATCGGCTTCGGGAAGGCATTTGACTTTCCCATGTCGCCCAGCTACCGTCAATCCGCAATCCGAGTCTCGCCCAGGTTCGCGGACCCGCCGCCCTTCATCACTCCTCGTTCGAGGCGACTCGTGCCCGCCATTTCCCGCCGCCGCGCACTCTCCTGGATGACGGGTGCCGTTACCCTCGACGGGGCCGCCACCGGTGCCCGCGCCGACGAACCGAAGCCCCCAAAGCCGCGGATCAAGATCGGGCAGATCGGGGTCGGTCACG
>JAYUBA010000196.1:0-2442 GCA_043741075.1 Frigoriglobus sp. | reverse complement strand
CCGCAAGGGAGCGGGCACGGCTACCGCTCCCTTGCGGGCGCGGCTCGTTTCAAATGTCACTCCTCGGCGGTGCCGTTGAACAGGCCGATGTAGCTGTGGTAGCGGCGGGACGTGATGTACCGGCGGGCGACCGCGTCCTTCACGGCGCAGCGCGTCTCGTGCGTGTGCGTGCAGTCGGGGAACGTACACAACGGCACGAACGGCCGGAACTCCGGGAAGAACCCCTCCATCTCCTCCGGCCGCGCCGACCACAGTTGCAACTGCCGCACGCCCGGCGTGTCCACCACCCACCCGCCGAAGTTCAGCTTGATGAGCTGCGAATAGGTGGTGGTGTGCCGGCCCTTCTGGTTCACCTCGCTCACCGACTTCACCGCGAGCGCGAGGTCCGGCTGGATCGCGTTCAGGAGCGACGACTTGCCCACGCCCGACTGCCCGGAGAACACCGTGGAGCGCCCGTGGAGGTGTTCGCGCAGGCGCTCGATGCCGAACCCGGTGCGGGCGCTGCACAGGAACACCGGGATGCCGAGTTGCGCGTACAGCCCGATGAGCGGCTGCAAGTCCACCGCGTCCGCGAGGTCGGACTTGTTCAGGCACAGCACCGGCTTCAGCCCGCCCTGCTGCGCCACCGCGAGGTAGCGGTCGATGAGGTGCGGCTTCAGGTCCGGCTCGACCAGCGACATGACGATGACGAGCTGATCGACGTTGGCGACGAGGACGTGCTCCCGCCGCCGGCTCGCGCGGGTGAGGACGCCGTGCCGCGGCTCGACGCGCTCGATGACGCCCTCGTGAACGGGGGCCGCGGCGGAATCGGCGGTCGGCTCCGCGTCGCTTTCCGCGGGTGCCTCCGCCTTCCGCACTCCCGTTCCCGTGGAAAGAATCCACACCACGTCGCCGGTCGTGACCACGCTCCGCTCGTCGGTGGCGAGGCTCTTGAGCAGCCGGCGGACGGCGCAGCGGAAGACGCGGCCGTCGTCGGTTTCGACCACCGACGCGAGGCCGTGGACGCGCAGCACCCGGCCGCGGATGCACGCGTCGGCGTCCATCGCGGGCATACTGGTGCCGGCCTCGCTTTCGTTCTGCATCACCGTGCGGTAGCGGGACAGGTTGCCCTTCGCCCGCACGCGCTCGCCGCTCTGCGCGTCGTCGGCGCGGCCGTCGCCCTCCGCGAAGTCGCGGGTGATGTCGTTCACCCGCGGCGGCTTCTCGCGGTTCTTCCGCAGCTCGACGCGCACCTTCTTCTTCTTGCTCATGTGTGTATCTTACTCGCTCCCCTTCGGGTCGCGGCTAAACGTTGGTGGTTGACACGCGCCCTCGCGCGTCTGACACTAAACACACCTTACCTGCCCGGAGCCCCTCCCATGCGTTGTCTTCTGCCACTTCTCGCCCTGCTCGCGCTGCCGGCGTTCGCCCCGGCCGACGACGTGTCCGTCGTCGTCGGCAAGGACGCGATCGAGTTCAAGGCGGGTTCGGTCGTCGTCGCGAAGTACGCGACCGCCGCGTCCGTCGCCAAGCCGTACCTGTACCCGGTGCTCGCGCCCAACGGCGTCGCGGTCACCCGCGCGTGGCCCGTCGAGAAGGGGCTGCCGGGCGAGGCGACCACCGACCACGTCCACCAGAAGTCCGTGTGGTTCTGCCACGGCGACGTGATCCCCGAAGGCATCGAGTTGAAGGTGAAGTCGGCCAACAAGGCCGACAAGGGCGTGGACTTCTGGAGCGAGGCGAAGGACAAGGACGGCAGCCCGCGGCACGGCAAGATTACGTGCGTGAAGGTGGGCGACCCGGAGCAGCACGCGAAGAACCACGCGAGCGTCGAGACGCGCAACGAGTGGTTCACCCCGGACGGCGTGAAGATCATGGACGAGGTCCGCGTCATCCACTTCATCGACGAAAAGGAGGGGCGGACGTTCGCGTTCGACATCACGCTGAAGGCGACCGTGTGCCCGATCGCGTTCGGCGACACGAAGGAGGGGTCGTTCGGCATCCGGGTTCACGACGGGATGCGGCCGAGCGAGAAGACCGGGGCGACCGTGACCACCGCGGAGGGCAAAACCGTCGCGCCGCCGGTGAAGGACAACATGTCGATCTGGGGGCAGCCCGCGGACTGGATCGACTACAGCGGCAAGCTGGACGGCAAAGAGGTCGGCGTCGCGGTGTTCGACCACCCCAGTAACCCGCGGTCGAACTGGCACGTCCGCGCCTACGGGCTGAACGCGGCGAACCCGTTCGGCCGCGCGCACAGCGGGTTCCCGTCGCAGAAGGACAAGACGGAGTTGCTGAGGATCGCGAAGGGCGGCGAGCTGAAGCTGAGGTACGCGGTGTACGCGCACACCGGCGACGCCAAGACCGGCAAGGTCGCCGAGGCGTTCGACGCGTTCAAGAAGTGATGAGGAAAGGCCGAAGACCCCTCACCCGCGGCGAGGCGCCGCGACCTCTCCCCGTGAA
>JAYUBA010000195.1:0-2445 GCA_043741075.1 Frigoriglobus sp. | reverse complement strand
CGCGGGCGGGTGGCTCGAACACACGCTGTCCGTCGCGCGGTCGTGCGCGTGGCTCGCGGACCGGTACGCGGCGGCGTTCCCCGAACTGAACCCGCCCCTCAACCGTGGGCTGGTGGTCGCGGCGGCCGTGCTGCACGACATCGGCCGCGTCCGCGAACTCGACACGCCGCCGGGTCAGCCGGCGAAAGCCGGTGTGGAGGGCGAGTTGTTCGGGCACCTGTTCCTCGCCTACGACATGATCCGCGCCGCCGCCGCGAACGTGCCGGACCTCGACCCGGAACTGTTGAACCTGCTCCTGCACTGCGTCATCACGCACCAGAAGCTACCGGCGTGGGGTTCGCCGAGTCTGCCGTGCATCCCCGAAGTGCTGATCCTGCACCACGCGGACGACCTCGACGCGAAGATGGAGATGTACGCGCGGTGCCTGACGCGCGACACGTCGGAGGGGGCGTTCACCGACCGCGACCCGGTGCTGGGCCGCCCGCTGTTCAAGGCGCGCAAGGTGTGACGCCACTTCAGCCGCTCGCGGCTTCGCGGGTCCGTTGTGGCTTGCCTCCCGCGAAGCCGCGAGCGGCTCAAGAGAAGAAAGAAGAAAGAGGAAAGACACCAGTGACGACCACCCTCTACGACATCCCGGTGACCGCCATCGACGGCACCGCGACCACGCTCGCGCCGTACCGCGGGAAGGTGCTGCTCGTCGTGAACGTCGCCAGCAAGTGCGGCTTCACGGGGCAATACAAGGGGTTGGAAGAACTGTACCGCACGTACAAGGACCGCGGGCTGGTGGTTCTCGGCTTCCCGTGCAACCAGTTCATGGCGCAGGAACCCGGCGACGCGGAGGAGATCAAGCAGTTCTGCTCGCTCAAGTACGACGTGACGTTCCCGATGTTCGCGAAGGTGAACGTGAACGGGTCCGACGCGCACCCGCTGTACAAGCACCTGAAGGGTGCCGCTCGTGGCTTCCTCTGGACGCGGGCGATCGAGTGGAACTTCACCAAGTTCCTGGTGGACCGCGAAGGGAACGTGGCGCGGCGCTACTCGGCGCTCACCAAGCCGCACAATCTCACGCGCGCCATTGAGAAGTTGCTGGCCGCGATCGCGTGACGTAGCTTTCTTCGTAGGGTGGGCACCGCCCACCTCTTCGCTCGTGGTGGGCGGTGCCCACCCTACGAAGAAGGACGTAGCACCGCCGCTGCGGCTACGCGGTCTGCCCCGGAGCCGGCAGTAGGGCCGGTTCGGCCGACGGTTCGCTCGCGGTGCCGCCCGCGAGCACCTCCGCCGGCGGTTGCTTCTAGTCCCACACTAGACCGAACAGGGCCAGGACGCGGAGGAACGTGTACGTCACGTCCAGTTCGTACCACGCGAACCCGTGGCGCGCCGAGTACGGTGCCCGGTGGTGGTTGTTGTGCCACCCGTCGCCCATCGCGAGGTAGCCCAGCACCGCGTTGTTCCGGCTCCCGTCGCCCGTGTCGAACCGCTGCGTGCCCCACAGGTGGCCCACCGAGTTGATCGCGAACGTCACCTGGAACACCAGCACGATGGCCAGGCAGTAGCCGTAAATCAGCCCGTTCAGCCCCAGGACCGCGTAGCACGCGCCCGCCAGCAGCAGACCGGGAATCATCCACAGCCGGTCCAGCCACACCAGTTCCGGGTACTTCGCGATGTCGTGTACGATCCGCGCGTCCGGCTTCATCAGGTCGCGCGTGAACAGCCAGCCCATGTGGCTGTGGACGAAGCCGTCCATGACCGGCGAGTGCGGGTCGTCGGGCGTGTCCGAGTGCTTGTGGTGCAGGCGGTGGTGGATGACCCACCACAGCGGCCCCTTCTGGAGTGCCGTGCAACCGGCGGCGGCGAGCAGGAACTGGAACCAGCGCGAGGTCTTGAACGCGTGGTGCGCGAAGTACCGGTGGAACCCGGCGGTGATGCCCAGACCCGCGAACCGGGTGACCGCGATGATCGCCACGAACGACCACACCGTGAACTCGACGTACGGGATCGCGACGAGCGCGAGGTGAACGGCGATGAGCGGTGACAGCGAGAGGCCGATGCGCGCGGCGCGATACCAGAGCGGAAGCGGTCGCGCGCCGAGGGCCGTCGCGGGTGCGGGAGCGGTCTGCATAAGGGGGATGACCAGGTATTAGAGTGTTCCCGGCCGTCCGGGATGTGCGTGGGGGGCGTCCGCTGAGCCACCTATCGGTGTCCTCTGGAAGAAAGTGTACACTACCGCGCCGCGTAAATCGACCGCGCTTCGTGGCGAGAGGGGATTTAGTAATTTGGGGTATTTGTAACCCCGCCCGCGCCGCACGCAGTGCGGGCACTTCGCGGGCGCCCGGAACGCGTATCCGTTCACTCCACGGTCACGCTCTTGGCGAGGTTGCGGGGCTTGTCCACGTCGCACCCGCACAGCACCGCGATCTCGTAGGCCAGCAGTTGCAGCGGGATCGC
>JAYUBA010000194.1:0-8132 GCA_043741075.1 Frigoriglobus sp. | reverse complement strand
GCGGCTGGGCGCGACCGGTAACGGAGATCAACGCCACCATCCGCAAGGCGGAGAAGGGCGACGCGCCCGCGCTCGAGGAGGTGCGGGAGATGCTCCAGCGCGCCGGAACGCCTGACATACTGGGGGGGAACGTGGCGAGCGAGGCGCTACGCCTGCTCGTCAAGGCGTACGCGGGTGCCAACCTGGTCGTGCGCGAGGCGACGGAGTGCAAACTGACCGAGATGCGGGCCGCGTTGTCCGGCCCAACCCCGACGCCGTTGGAGAAGTTGCTCGTCGAGCGGGTGCTCGCGACGTGGCTTCACCTGCACCACCTCGAAGTCGTTTATGCGAGCAAGGAGAGCATGTCGTTCGCGCAAGGGCTGTTCTACCAGAAGTCGATTTCGGCCGCGCAGAAGCGCTACCTCGCCGCGATCAGGGGGCTGGCGGAAGTCCGCAAGCTCGCCCTGCCGACGCTCCAAGTGAACATCGCGAAGAGGCAAGTCAACGTCGCGGCCGGCACGGTCACCACCTGATCGACGAGCGCTTTCTTCGGGGATTGGCGGGCAGGACTTACAGGCACTTCCGCGCTTGGGCCGCGGGGGGAGGACCAGTACCTCCTCCCCGGCGGTTGCCGGCCGGCGTGGTGTCGCGACAGCGCTCCCGCCGGTCACCCCTAGCCCCTTTTCTCTGCGGTAAATTGAACTATGTCGTGGAACTTCACCCCACCCGCCACGTCTCACCCCGTTGGTTGAAAGCCCATATCCGACTGAACCGGCGCCGCCCCGCCGGGGTCAGCGCCCGCAAGGCGATACCACGTCGTACCGGTTCGGCCCGTTCGCGACGGCTTGCCCTTCTTCACGACGACCAACTCGCCTGCGGCGACCAAGTTCTTCAGTAACACGTCTGCTCGCGACTTCCCGACGGAGATCGCTTCGCCTGCGGATCGAGCGCTCAGGAAGAACGCCCCGCCAGTTTCGGCAGCGAGCGCCCAGCACGCCCCGAGCAACCGCGACCGGGAATCGGTGCCACGGGCACCCCGCCGCATCGCTCTCACGGGTCGGGATTGAGACATCGGCACGCGTACGGCCGCGAACGCGCGCCGGAAGTCCGCCCGCGTCGTCTCGAAATCTTTCGTGCCGATGGCCGGCAGCGCCTGGCGCCACCACTCGGCGACCGCGTCGTAGAGCACCCCCGGCGGGGCGTCATCCGGCACGAGGTCGCGGAGCGCCCGGGCGAACTGGTGCAACTGCCCGTTGCGCCGACCCGGCCCCCTCGGAAGCGTGCGCCGGACCGCCTCGCGGATGAGGGCGGAGAGCTGTGCCCCCACTGGAGGCACAGAAGAGCAGAGAAGAGCAGAATGCCTTATGTCCGCATCGGCTGCTTTCGGCCCCCGGTTGGGGGGCAAGAAGCCCGCCTCGTACGGGTCGATTTCCGGGAACTCGGACGGCCCCAGCGGCGGGCCGTTCACCCACTGGTAGATGGTCCCACTGGGGTGGCGGGACGGGGGCACGACGACGTAGTGCAGCGAGTTGCCGATGCACTCGCCATCCGCGAGCCGGCGGTACAGCGGCGAAGAGGACCGCGTCCAGACGTGAAAACCCCTTCGAGTCTTCACGGTCGGCGCCCGGCTCGCGAGATCGCGGTGCCCGTCCGCCCACCGGTGGTACGCGGGCGTGTCGCGAAGTCGCGGCTGAACAGGTTGCCGCTGATCGGGCCCGTGACGGCGCCGATGCCGTCTACCCCTGGTATGCGGAACATCCGCTCCAGCTCCGGCTCGGACGGGCGGCGCCGCTGGTAGATCTTCCAGCGCACCGCCGGCACCTTATTCTTCAGCGGGAAGACGCTCCACCCCCATCCGCGGAGGGTTAGCGACTCCTGAACGATGTCGTCGGTGGTGATCATTCCCCACCGCCTTTCCCCGAACCGGACAGCCCCCCGAGCACACCTGCCCGGACGAGTGCCTTGCGGGCGCGATTGACCTGGCGCGCGGTGCACCTCGCCTCGACCGCGATGTCTTCGTCGCTGCGTGCCGGATCGGCCATGAGCATGTTCGCCGCCCGCGACGCGTCCCGCATCTGCTTCGTCTGGACCGGCAGGACCGCCGTCACCTCTTCCACGACCCGCGCCACGGCCTCGTCCCAAGCGATCGCCGGGGAGTCGGCGAGCAGTTGGCGGACCTGGGCGGCGAGGTCGGACGGCGGGCGGACCACCAGTCGCTCGGCTTCCGCGGCGGCGAGCGTGATAGCCCGGTTGATGTGCGCGGTGCGGCCGGCGCGCTCGAAAGCGGCGCTGAGGGTGTCCGCGCCCGGGACGAGCTTCGCAACACCGTGTTCTGCGAACTTGGCCTCGATAAAGTCCGTGAACATCTGCCCGGCGAGTTCGTTCAGTTCGACGCGTACCCCCGCCCAGCCGCGCGACCCGATCGGTTCGCGAATCAGGAACGCGCATTCGGCCTCGTTCGCGCCGTGCTTCATGAGGCGCTCCCGCGGGTTCTTCTGCTGCGTGTACTCGACCTCCTCGCCGGTGAGTCCCAGCCGGGTCACGTCTTCCAGTCGCAACCCGAGGTCGATCACCTTCGGCTTCGTTCGGAACTTGTAGCGCCGGCCGGACGTGTATGTGCTGTGCAGGATGTTGAACCCCGACACGTCGAAGTCGCGCGCGACCAGGATTGTTACGCCCTCCTCGGCCAAGTGCTCGATGAGCTGCCGCGCGGCGGTGACGGTCATTCCCTTGGTGGACATCAGCGCCACGTCGTACCGCTCCTGCAGGCGCAATCGTTCGATGTGGTGGTCGAACCCCTCCTTCTCGACGAACAAGGCGAACCCGAACCGGTTCCTGGGGCCGCACGTCGGGTAGGCTGACGAGATGGCGTGTGACGCGATTTCGCCGCCGGGTTCGCACTCCCCCCACTCGCGCGCGTAGCCGCGGACCGCGAGCGTCCCCAGACCGATCCGTTTGCCCGTGTGCGGCTCGGCGAAGTGCCCGCGGTCGCTGAACACGATGTCCCAGCCGGCCGTGGTGTCCGGGTTTTCAGCCATGTAGTCGGGCAGAAGCTTCTGGGTGAAGTACGACGAGTTCTTCCACGGCACGGGGTCGCCGGTCCGCGCGATGATGAGCTTGCGCGCGGCGTACATGACCTGACGTGCTTCGGCGAGCCCGACACCCTCGCTGGCGATGCGGTAGGCTTCGGGCATCAACTCGGCGGCCAAGTCCTTGATGAGGCTCTTCTTGTCCCGGTCGCCGCGGGCGGCAACCTCGAGCCGCTCGCGGGAGACTCGCCTCTGGGTCTTCGCGTTCTCGGCCTTCGCCCTCCGCCAGCCCTTGGCGACGGCCTTGACCAGTTCCCGCACCGCGGCCTCGACCTCGTGCCCCACCTCGAACCGCGTCTTGCCCCGGTCCAACGCCCGCGCCCCCGGGTACGCCAGGTGTACGGCCAGGCACACGGGGTCGTCCGGAGCAATGAGGGACTCAGCCATAGCGCCGGTGATGGCGTCGAACGGGACGTTCAGGGCTGGCGCCCAGTTCACCCCGACCGGGAACGCGCCCGCCCGCCCATGTTCGAGGTACCCGAACCCGACCTCGAGTACCCAGGGCACGCCGACGCCGTCGGTGCCTTCGGCCTTCCGGTAGTCAGCGGTGTCGCACCCGAACGCACACGTCATGCCCGCGACGAACGCCTCCTTCCCGATCGCCCCCAAGTGCTTGGGGCCCGGTGCCCGGTCGTCGGTCGCGACGCGCATCTGCCCCCACAGCGCAGCCGGGGCACCCGCCCGCTGCAGCACGTCCTCGACGGTGTCGCCCGCCCTGATCCCGGCCGCCTCGCACGCCTGCTGCCTCTTCTGGGTGCCGCTCATGCCGCGGAACTGGCCCATGAACTCGCGGACGGAGCGCGGCCTCCGGGCCACCCGTTGGTCGGCCCGGAGGCACGCGGCCATGAGCGCCCCGAACTGCTCGAGCGTGTACCACTGGACCGGCGACGGGTCGCCCTGGGTCCACTTCTTCCACCCCCGCGAGCGGGCCGCGTACTCGTGCCGCTGGCCTCCCAACTCCAAGACGAAATTCACGTCCGGATTGAACAGGGCCGCGGCCCGGACCAACATGGACGCCGACCGCATCCCGGCCTCAATCACCTCGGTGCCGGAGTCGTCCGAAAACTCGGCGTGGTAAAAATGGCGGCCTGGGCGCGGCGCGAGTAAGCCTGCTGCCCCCACCCACGGGACCGTGAACTTCGACCCGATTTTTACCACGCTGGGGGCGGCCGGCGTGAGAAACAGCCGGTGCTTCTGTGCGACCGGGTCGAACTCGACAACGACCTCCCGCCGCTGCCCGTGGGCCTCGACGCCGACGGCGGAGCGCTCGCCGTCGCTATCTACGAACGGGGCGGCCCACAAGCACTTCCACGCGTTGCCCTGGCACCCGCGGGTCGGGCCCACGTAGAACGCCTTGTCGCTCACCCGGTATTGGTAGTCGAGCGAGTCCTCGACCAGCGCCCAGGGGACGCCCGGCCCGCTGTCCGCGACCGCGAAGTGGTCGGGGCCGATGTCCACGGTAATGCTCGGGGTGTCGGCCGGGTGCTTCTCCATCGCATCCAGGCCGTTTGCGATCAGTTCGGCGAGCAGCGCGGGCGCCCATTCCGGGCGACCGTGCCCGATCTGCTTGGCCAGTTCGTCGGTGCTGAAGAACTCGAGCGCCCGGTCGATGTGGAACACGTCCCGCGCCGGCGCGCGAGGGCGCGCGGAGTTGACATAGGCGGCGGCTTCGGCAATCATGGACTAACTCCTTGTCACGGGGTTAACGACGGGTCGAACTGGGTCATCGGCACGGCGGGTCATGCTGAAAGATCGATGCAGAGACGGTCGCGGGGCGAAACCCGCGGCCGTCGTCGTTTACAACACTGTCGCGACAGTCGTTGCCGTCTGCCCACGCGCCGCCTGCCGCGCCTCGAATGCGGCGCGGATCGTCTCGGCCTCGGCCGGTGAGAACCCGCGGGATGCCCCTACGACGGACCCGAGCCGCCGGAGTTCGGGGTCGTGACGGACCAGCGTCCGGAGCGCGTCCAGGCTGATGCCCCACTGTGCGGCCAACGTCGGAAGCGTGGTCATAGCTACCCCCTTTGGCGGCGGCACTCGCCACCGCGTTTGCATGGTGGGATCGTGACACGGTTCCGGGGAACCTGCATCAGAGACGCGCCCCGGCCGCCGCGAAGCGCCTTGTTTTCTTGCCGCATCCGCATCGGAAAGAAATCCGGAATCGCAGCGCCCGTCGTGCCCGGCTCACCACCAGCCGCGCGCGACCGCCCGTGCGGTCTGGCCCGACCGGCGGCACCCCTTCAGCCGAGGATGGCGTCGAGCTTCCTGCTAGCCGCGGTCTGCTGGCGCGTGCGCTGGCGGGGCGACGCGGATACCGGGGGAGGGGTCGGCGGGTCGGTGTCGCCGTTCTGGGCGGCGAAGAATCGGAGGACCGCTTGCCGCGTCGTCATCAGACGCCCGGCGATGCGGATCACTTCGAGCTTGAGCACGCGGCCGTCGTGCAGCTTGACGCCGCTGATGGCGTGCCGGGTCGGGGTCGAGGCGTGGGGCGGCTTGCCGTCCTTCGCCTCGCCGTAGATGCGGGCGGCGGCCCGCATCCCGATCAGCCCTTCGGCGCTCAGGTGCTGGACGCGCGCCAGGGCGGACGCCAACGCGTCGTCGGCGCTCGGGTCGGTCGCGGTGGTGGTCACGGACGCACTCCTTCACGGAGTGCCGGGAGACGTGCCTTGACGGGTTCGCCCCTGGGGCGTAACCTCAGCGCGTCCCGGCACCCATGTCCTGGGGGTCGGTACAGACGGGGTGCCGGCGTCTCGCCGTGAGAAGTAAGCCGCCGGCATTCCCGTCACACTTCAAGCAACCACAGTCTCCCATCCGGCATGCGTCTGCCCTAGCCCGACTTGGCACCTCGGCACATCGTCCGCGCCCCCGGAATTACGTTCATTTGTGATGCACTGTCCCTGAGTAGTAAAGTAAACGCGTTTCGAGGCGAAGAGAAAAGGTCAACGATTCGAGCGCAACTGCTTCGTATCTCGGCATTTGTGGCACATGTGTCCAAACCGTCATTGCTCGACTCCAGAAAAATGCGAAAACCCCGTAAAAAATACGGGGCGTTGAGGAATCCAAAACCAACGGCTGAGCCTACCCGATTTCCGCGGCGACCTTCGCGGCGAGCGCGTGATTCCGCTCGGCGTAAGTCTGGGTAACGTCGGCCCGCTCGTGGCCGAGCAGCACCTGAGCGGCTTCGAGACCGTGCCCCTTGCGCACCGTGGTCGCGTATGCGTGGCGAAGCTGGTACGGGAACCAGTGGTGATCCCGCTGCCACCGCTTCACCGCGTCGCGTTGGTCGGGTGACAGCCGCGATAGCCAGTTCGCGGCCGATTCCTTCTCGCGACCGGCCAGTTCGCCGACGGGCAGAAACGCCCGGTCACAGGCGCGGGTGACGGCCGTGAGGTAGGACACACGGGTGTACCGCGCGGCCGGGCGGCGCTTCGGGTTCGCCTTCTTTCGCGCCGCATTGTGCTTCGCGTGCGACGGATAGTTCGGGGTCCGGCGGTTCGCGGTGCGGGCCGCGTTGTGTTCCTCCGCTGCCCGCCGCGGGCTGAACAGGTAATCGCTGGCGTCCGCTGTGAAGTACGTCTTCAGCAGTTCTTGCCCCTTCGGCCCGATCGCGATGATGCGTGCCTTTCCCTTGTGCCTCGACTTGTGCTGGGCGGGCGTGAACAGCCACACGTCGCCGCTCGTCTCGATGTCGCACCGGCGGACCGCGGACGCCTCGCCCGGCCGGCACCCGGTCAGGCGCTGGAACTGAACCAGTCCGGCGACGTGGCGGTTCATGTGGGCCAGCGTGGCGTCCACGGTCGCCGGATCGACCGGGCCGACGGGTTCGCTCTCGCGCGCCTCGGTCCGCCCGCGCAGCAACCCGGCCACAGTGGTCAGGGCGGTGAAGGTGGTGACCGGGATCAACTCCTGTTCCGCGGCCCACCGGAAGACGCGCTTGATCTTCCCCACCCGGCTGTTGACCAGGGTGCGGCAGTTGCCGGCGTCGATGTACGCCTTCCGCACGACCTTGAGCGCGAGCGGCCCGAACTCCACCGCGGGGGCGTGACCGTAGAGCCGGTGCAGGGGCTTCACGGCGTTCTTGTACTCGGCCACCTGATCGGTCGGCGTGCCGTCGGCGCGGCGGTAATGTCGCGCGGCGTGCTTCAGGAAGTGGAGGAGAACCTCGTCAACGGTCGCGCGGGCAGCGGCGGAGGCGGAGTCCGCGGCCGGGGCGACCGCCTGTTCGGCGATCAGGCGGCCGTACTCGGCGCGGCTCTCCGGAGAGTTGTAGGCGCCGAGGTACACGTCGCGCCGGGAACCGCTGGTCGTGCGGACCGTGACGACGGCTTGACCGGAGGGCTTGTGGAGGCGGTAAGACGGGACCGAGGGGGAGCGGGGCATGGAAAAACCCTTGTGCGGTACTGTACCGCAATTCAGGCTTCCGAGACCTCGCTCCCGCACCGGCGGGAGGTAAGCACTAAAGGCTTGGCTCGACTGGACTTCCGTCGTTCAAAGCAGAGTGGGCGATACTGGATTTGAACCAGTGACTTCGTCCGTGTGGCGAGTTCACCGCCTTCTCTCTGCTACCCCCCTACCCTGCTACAAGCGTGAAATGCCCTGAGTTCTTAGTACTTTCTATCGGTTCGCCCTGACTTGCCAAGTGAGACAACACGGACAGAAACCCCCACCGAAACGCGGATGAGGCGGGGTTTCGCGGAAGAAGCGCGGAAGAATTGGGCTTTGCCCACCGGTGGCGTTCTGCCCAACGAAGGGGCTTTGCACATTTAATCTCGGACTGTCCAGAAGCGATGGAAGTCGGCCAGAAATGGTCGGCTCGGAGGGCGCGAACTGCCTCCCCGTGGCCATCGGCACCCGATCCCACCGGGCGCAAATGGGTTTCTTGTGCAAAGCCCAACGAAGGCGGAACCTGCCCAACGGTAGGGTAGCAGGATTACTCGAACAACGGAGGCTGGTTCGACTTCGTAGTCTTTGGCGTTGAGGTCTTGGGGAGCGCCGTTGGCTTCCGGGTAGTTACCGCGATGGGCTTGGGCATCTTAATTTTCTCTGCCTTCACGACGGATGGGG
>JAYUBA010000193.1:0-2453 GCA_043741075.1 Frigoriglobus sp. | reverse complement strand
GGAGGCGGACGCGGACGCGCCGCAGATGTGGGGGACGCGGCGGGTCGGCCCGGACCTAGCCCGCGAGGGCGGGCGGAAGTCGCGGGACTGGCACCTGGCCCACCTGTGGAACCCCCGGCACGTCGTCCCGGCGTCGAACATGCCCGGCCACCCGTGGCTCTTCGACGGCGCGGCGACGCGACCGACCCAGGAGGCCCTCGACGTGGTGAACTACCTGGAGTCGCTCGGCCGGGACGCGCGGCTGGCCGGGCGGACGGGGCCGGCGGCACTGCCGGGCACGGACCCGGAGGGGGAACGGCAGACGGGAATGTTCTGCGACTGCGCGATCCCGCGCACGCCCGGCGACGGTCCGGTCTGGACGGTCCCGGCGGAACCGGGGGAGCGCGAGCGGTTCGCCCGGCGCGGGGCCGTCGCGTTCGGGCGGCACTGCGCCGGGTGCCACGGGAGCGAAGGTCGGGGTGACGGGCCGGCGGCGGTCGCCCTGACGCCCGCCCCGCGCGACCTGTCCACGGCCCGGTTTTCCGACCGGGCGGCGTCGCACGCGCTGTGGGTCGGTCGGCCGGGTTCGTCGATGCCGCCGTGGAGCGACCTCGCGCCGGCCGACCTGCGGGGGCTGGTGGCGCACCTGCGGACGCTTTCCCCCGACGACCCGCCCGCCGCGCTGGGCGACGGGGAGCGGGAGAAGGCGGTCGGGCTGTTCGGCACGAACTGCGCCGTCTGCCACGGGCGGACGGGCGGCGGGGACGGCCTCTCGGCGGCCCGGCTGAACCCAATGCCGACCGACTTCCATTCGGTCCGACCCACCCAGGCGTATGCGGAGGCGGTGCTGGCCGGTGGGGTGCCCGGCACGTCGATGCCGAAGTGGGCCGGGAAGTTGGCCCCCGACGAGCAGCGCCTGTTGGCCCGTTACGCCCGCACCCTGTACGCCCCGAAGGAGTGACGCCGTGGCCGTGACCCTGATCGTCGCCGCCGTGACCCTGATCGTGGCCGCGTTCGTGAGCGTGTGGGTCCTTCGGCCCCGCTGCCGGGCGTGGATCGAGGCCCCGAAGTACCAGCCGCTGGGCTGGGACGAGCCGGAGGAGCCACCGCACGCCGCGCGCGGTGACGGCGATGGAGCCTGAGCGCGAGTGAACGCCCCGCCCGCCACTTCTTGGTCAGCCCTCCTTCCGCGACTGGCGGGCGGTGGTGAACGTCGTCGAGGTCTCAGTAGCGTCGGGGACGAAGAGCCGCACCAGTGCGCGGTCGAGGGCGGCCAGGCAGCGTCGCTCGATGTCGCGGCTCATCGCGAGTTCGAGTTCGTCGTGCGACAGCGTGGTGCCGGGCGGGAACGGGTCGAAGACACACGCGAGGCGACGCGGGTCACGGGCGATGGCGTGTCCGTCGTCGCTCATGCTTCGTCTCCGGTGGGTGTGACCTCATCGGCCCGGCCGTCGGCGACCGGCGGTAAGGCGAACATCGGTCGGGGGTTTGCAGGCGAGAGAGTCTTTGTCGCCTTGTTGATTTGCCGTGCGGCGAGGGCCAGAGCTTCCGGGCGGTGCCCGTATGTCTGCGCGAGGGCCGCCCGCGCGAGTTCGGCCTGGTACACGAGTGCGACCGCCTCGGCGTCGGCCACGCCGGCGGTGGCCGCCCAGACGCGGGCGTACAGGTCCGGGTCGATGCCGATCTTGAACCGACGGAGGGCGGCCCGGACACGCTTGTCACGCCGCCGTTCGGCGGTCGAGCGGACCACAAATTTTCGGTGGATCACACCGCTCGCGTCCTCCACTTCGATTATCGGCACAGTGAACCCTCCTACCGTATCACACCGACTTCGCGGGCCAGCTTGTCGAGATGGTCGCGACCCTTCGCGGTCACGCCGTCGGGCGCGATCCAGCCGCTGATGATGAGGCACGTCAGCCGCCATGCGGCGTCGTGGTTCGTGCAGGTGACTTTTTGCGCGGTCTTGGTTAGACCGTTGACGGCGGCCTCGATTTGTTCGGCAAACTCGTAGAGGTTCATGTCGCGCTCCTGTTTCGTCAACGTCTCACTTCCGGTTCGGGCTGGCACTGTCTGCCATCGCGACCTCGAACCCGTCAGCAAGCAGTTGGCGCAGCACTTCCATCCTGATGCCGACGAGGGTGGACACGGCGGCGAGGTCTTCGTCACGGTGGCCGGGACGCGGTAGCCGCACCACGGCGAGAAAGGTCAGGGCCGATTCCGTCGTGCCGAGGGCACCGGCCTGATCCGCGAGCGAGTGCCCCGCCACCGCCCGCAGCCGCGCCAACACGAATCCCCAAGCCCGTCGGTCGGTCGCGGTGGCGCGGGCCACGCTGTCGCGGAGGGCACGGTCCGCGTGCGGGACGGTCGAAGACCAGGTTACGCGCCGGCGGTTACGCATCATCGGTGGCCGCCTTCCCGTTCACGGTCGTGGCGACGCGGCGAAACCGGCGGCCGTCGCGGATGTAAGTGTCGGT
>JAYUBA010000192.1:0-2453 GCA_043741075.1 Frigoriglobus sp. | reverse complement strand
CTCAGGTCGTGTCTTTCTTCTGCGTTCGTCGTGCGGCTCCTCTTCTCTCTGCTCCACTCTAGGCGGCCTTCAGGCGGTGCCGGGCCTCGCGCAGTTCCTCGGGATCGACGCCCAGCGCCTTCAGCACCGGGCGCACCACGTCGCGTACGAAGATGCGGTCGTTGAAGATGCCCAGTTCGTTCAGCAGCCGCCCGTTCGCGCCGAAGTCCGGCACCAGCGTCTGGGCCGGCATCTTGAACGTGTGGATCACCTTGTTCAGCGCCTCCAGGACGCGGTCGCGGTCCCGCTCCATGAACAGTTTGGCACCGTTCTTGAAGAACTCGAAGTGCCCCGTCTCGTCGCGCGCCAACAGGACGAGTACCTGATCCAGGGCCGCGTCGTTGGACGCCTGCGCCACGCGCCGCAGCCCGCGGTAGTTCACCGAGGTCGCGAACTCCTGGAAGGTGGTGTAGATGATCATTTCGAGCGGGGTTTCGTACGGCAGGTCCCACTCGCGGCTGAGCAGGTCGTCCTGGAACTCCCGCACCTGCTCGACCGTCCGCGCGCCGGACTTGGTGATCCACATCTCCAAGGCGAGCGAGTGCTTCGACTCCTCGTACCCCCAGTTCGCCTGGAACCACGCGCGCCCGCGGGACGAGCGCACCAGGTGCATGATCTTCGACGTGTAGTCGGGCAGGAACATCTCGACCGCCATGAACGACTGCACCACCTGGGCGACGTTCGGATCGACGGTCGTACTCACCCGCTCCCACGGGATGTCGTTCATCAGGTTCCAGCGGCGGTGCGCTTCCGCCTTGTGGAAGTATTCCAGGTACAGGTCGTGGAACCGGCCTTCGAGGGCGGCGAGCACGTTGCGTCTCCGGGGTCGGAAGGTCAGTCAGGCCGCGACCGCCGGGAGCGGTCGGCAGGTTAGTGCGTCCCACTCGGTCGCGAGACCGGCGGGCAGTGGGGGGGCGGTGGGCACCGGCGGCCCGTCGGGCGCGTGCGGGG
The DNA here is from genome assembly GCA_043741075.1 of Frigoriglobus sp. Lineage (GTDB taxonomy): Bacteria > Planctomycetota > Planctomycetia > Gemmatales > Gemmataceae > Gemmata. The sequence continues at coordinate 1,463 of JAYUBA010000192.1, read as the reverse complement.
CGTGCCGCGGGGTCATCACCGCCTCGCCGGCGCGGCGACACCCGTCGCCCGCCCACGCCTCGGCGTCGTCCGTGAGCCAGTTTAGGAGTTTCTCGAACCACCGGCGGTAGGGTTCCAGGTCGGCGCGGCCGAGACCCGCCGGCACCCGGCAGGGGGGACCGAACACGGCGCGCCCGCGCGAGAACGGGCGCGGGAGCGCGAACCGGTCCCAGCTCTTGGCCCGCCACGGGCGGTCGTACCCGTACCCGGCGCACACCACCGGCAGCTCGAGCCGCGAGGCCAGGTACACGGCCCCGGCCGCCATCCGGCGCCGCGGCCCCTGGGGGCCGTCGGGCGTCAGGTTGATGTGACGCCCGTCGTCCCGGAGGAGGCGGAGCAGCGCGCCCGTGCCGCCGCACGAGGTCGAGCCGCGGACCACGCTCCAGCCGAGGTGCCGCATGGCCCGCCCGATGATCTCCCCGTCGCTGTGGCCGCTCGCCAGCGCGAGCATTCGGCGGCTGCCGCGGAGAATTATGGGCAGGACCATGTATTCGTGCCAGCCCAAATAGATGAACCGGCCGCGGTGTCGGGCGTGGACCGGATCGGTGGTGGGGTCCGTGTAGACCGCGCGCCAGTCGATCGTGCGCCGGAGGCAGACCCCGACCGCAGCGGCGACCAGCCCGGCCGTCTTCTGGAGCAGCGGGTGTTTGAGCTTCATGGCTCGGTCGTGCCGGTGGGGAACATGCGCGGGACGGCCGCGACTCTCTCATCGTCCGGCGGACGGCCGAACTTGACGCCGTTCCGGTCAGGACCGTTGGAACTGGGAATCTGGGTGACCGGGGCAGAGCCTTTGCGTTGCCCAGGCCAGCCAACTTCCGACTTCCGACGGCCGAGGGGGCAGAACCGTCGCAACCGGCCGATCCGTTAAAGTTTGCCGCAGCGCGGACCGATGAAATACACGACGTGGGTCAGGATCGAACGGTATTCGGCTGTCGCGTGGTGACGATCGCGGTGGCCGGGCGAGGGGCGCATGACGATCACGCGATTCCTTCTTCCCGGAGTGGTGCTGGGGGCACTGGCGGCCCCTGCCTCCGCGCAGTTGGGCGGCAACTCCGGTCCCCGGTATTCGGAACTCGTGCCGTCGGTGCGCCCGGCGGGCGCGGAGGAGCCACCGGGTTCGGCGCGTCCACAGATGCCGCCGATGCCGGGCGGGCGCCCGCCGGCGGCGGTGGCGAGCCTGGAGCAGATGGCCGTGCCGCAACCGGGCGGGGCGGCGCCGGCCGACCCGGTGGGCACACTCACCGGCGGGCCGGTGCAGTACGCACCGGGTGTGCCCGTCGGGAGCTATCCCAGCCCGTACTACACCGATATTGCTGCTACTGAAAGTAAGCTTTTTGGCTTTAAATGTGAAGTACGAGACGGCACTCTTGCCGAGCGTGAAGTGGAGCGACGCATTCATACGTTCTTTGCGGTACTTGAAGACA
>JAYUBA010000191.1:0-8161 GCA_043741075.1 Frigoriglobus sp. | reverse complement strand
GCAGAAGGACGCAGATCAGAACAGAGGGCAGATTGTTCTCAACACGTTCTTCAGTCCTGATCTGCGTCCTTCTGCGTCATCTGCGGCTCTTCTCTTTGCTCCTCTCAATCTCAAGTGTACCTCGAGCTAATGTACTGCGGGTCGAAGAACGCGGTCAGGTGGCGGTCGATCTGCATCAGGCCGTCGGGCGTGCAATCGACGCCCTCGCCGGTCACGGTGAGCCAGCCGTCGCGCGCCAGTTGGTCGAACGCGGCGCGGAACTCGGTTCGGACATCCACGCCGTACTTGTCGCGGAAGTAGCCGACATCCAGGTGTCCGGTTTTCAGCAGCAGCACGACTTCGCGGATGAGCCGGTCGCGCGCGGTCGTGGGGAACGCCCGGCCGAGCGGCAGTTCGCCCGCGTCCAGCTTCTCGATGTACGCTTCCCACGTATCGACGTTCTGGATGTGGACGCCGTTGACGTGCCCGAACGACGCGACCCCGGTGCCGAACATGTCCGCACCCCGCCACAGCGCCTCGCGGTACACGAACCGCGTTTTCGCCTTGCCCTTCACCACGGTCGTCGCGCTGGACACCTCGTAACCGGCCTTCACCAGTTCGTCGAACGCGTACCGCGTCCACGCGCGCTTGGTCGGCCAGTCCGCGACCGCGAGCGTCGGCGCGTCGGTCCCGGACATCTTCAGTTCCTTGGAGAACTCGGTGTTGTACGGCAGTTCCATCTGGTAGATCGTCACGCAGTCCGGGTCGAGCTTGATCGTCTTCGCGACGCACACCTTCCAGTTGTCCCAGTCCTCGCCGACCATGCCCGCGATGAGGTCGATGTTGATCTGCGGGAAGCCGAGTTCGCGCGCCCACCCGTAGGCGCGGTAGATTTCGTCTTCGAGGTGCGCGCGGCCGTTGTACTGGAGAATCTCCGGCTTGAAGTTCTCGACGCCGAGGCTGAGCCGCGTGACGCCGTGCTTGCGGAGCATCTCCAGTTTGTGCTTCTGGAGCGTACCCGGCTCGCACTCGAAGGTCACTTCGCGGGCCGCGTCCCACGGCATGATTTCGCGGAGCCGGGTCATCAACCCGTCGAGTTGCGTGGCGCTCAGATACGACGGCGTGCCGCCCCCGAAGTACACGTAGTCGAGCGCCCGCCCGCCGACGCACGCGGTCGCGCTGAGGAGTTCGACTTCCTTGGTGATCGCGTCGAGGTACACCGAGATGTCGTTCGCGTTCTTGTCGGTGTAGACGCGGAAGTAGCAGAACTTGCACCGTTTGCGGCAGAACGGGATGTGCAGATACAGGCCGAGCGGAACACCGGGGCGCGGCTCGCTGTCGAGCGCCGCGTGGGCTTCCGGTAGGTACGAGTTGTTCCAGAACGAGAACGGCGGGTAGTTGGCGATGAAGTAGTTGCCCAGCCCGGTCTTCTCTTGCTCGGCGGCGATCATGGTCATTGATGAACCTGCCAGTCGGGCGAATCAGACGGAATCGGGATCGACGCCGAGTTCGCGGAGCTTGGCCGCGAGCTTGTCGGCGCGCTCTTGCGGAGTCGGTAAGAGTCGGCCCTGCCGGTCCCACGCGCGGAGCCAACAGGTCTCGTAGCCGAAGAATGTCCCGTCCCAGATGCCGAACTCAACTTCCATCGTCGGGATCGGATATCGGCCGTGTTCGTTCGCTTCGGTCCGTCGGTACTTGCCGCGCCACAGTTCGTATGCCTCTAGAACCCGCCGCGAGCGATCCCAGATCACGTAGTGCGTGGCCGCGACCGCGTGCTCGTACACCCAGAACTTCCCCGTCGCGGGTGACGCGTCGCGTTCGTCGGACCCATCACCGGAAACGAATTCGATCACGATCAGCGGGCGTCCGTACTCTTCCCAGAGGACGTAAGACCGCCTGATGTCGCCGTCGAGGAGCCGGGGCACGTTGGGGATGTAGTACCAATCCGGCGCTTTACACCCGGCGAGCGGCTCCTTGTTAATCTGCCAGAAGATCCCCGTATCCGCTCCGAGGAAGTAGTTGCCGTCTTGGTGAAATCCGTCCAGCACCGGCGTCAGGGTAGACGTGAGAAGCGCGCTCTGCGGGTGGTGGTAGGCGTTCTCCACGGGCAAACCGTCCGTCGAAGGCAGATCGAACTGAGTTGGAAAGCGCGGTCGAATCAACGACTCGGCCGAGCCAATGGAATCACTCGACGGCAAATCGAGGTGCGTCGGCATCGACGGGTGGAGGCCGGTGAACGGCGATTCGGGGCGTTCGATTGACATCCGTGTTCCCTCACTTCTTCCCCAGGCAGTATACCGTGCCCTTGTCGGTGCCGACGACCAGGCAGTCCGGGCCGACGGCCGCGGACCCGCTCACGGCGGAGTCGAGTTGCAACTCCTGGAGCTTCTTGCCCGTCTTCAGGTCGAGCACGTAGAAGTTGCCGTCGTCGTTCAGGCACCCGACGTACACGCGGCCGTTCACGATCACCGGAGACGCGTCCACCTGGCCCTCGGTGGCGAACGTCCACACCGCCTTGCCCGTCTTCGGGTCGAGGCCGTACACCTTCTTGTCGCGGCTCCCGGCCACAACCAGTTCTGCCGCCGCGGCGGACGAGAAGAACGGCTGCTGCCGCACCGCCGCTTCAAACTGCCACGCCTTCTCCTTCTTCTTCAGATCGACCGCGACCACGGTGTTCGCCATCGTGCCGACGTAGGCGAAGTCGCCCACCACCGCGGCCGTCGCGGCGGCCTGCCCGCCGAGTTCGACGGTGCCGAGTTCCTTGCCGGTCTTCGCGTCGAGGATGTGCATGATGCTGTCGCACCCGGCGACGAACGTGAGGTCGCCGACGACCGCGGGCGCGCCGTTCACCGGGCCGTCGGTCTTCACCTCCCACACCTTCTTGCCGTCCGCGTCGAGACAATAGAGGGTGGCGTCGTGCGAGCCGATGAGGACGTTGGTGCCGTGGAAGTTGCACCCGGCCATGATCTCGGCGCCGGCCTCGAACTCCCACACCGGCGCCCCGTCGGCGGTCTTGCGGCAGTAGAACTTGCCGTCGAGGTCGCCGACGTACACGCGGTCGCCCTTCACGCTCGGCGACGCCTTCATCGCGCCGAGCTTGACCTTCCACTTCTCCTTGCCGGTGGCGAGGTCGAGCGCGTACAGGTGCTTGTCGAGCGACGCGACGTAGACCACGCCGCCCGCGATGGCCGGAGCGCCCTCGATGCCGCCGTTGTTCTTCGGGCCGCCGGTCTTGAACGTCCACCGCTCTTCGAGTTGGTCCGGCAGCTTCGCGGTGCCGGTCCCGGTCATGAGCGGGTCGCCGCGGAACAGCGGCCAGTCGGCCGAGGCGAAGTCAGGGCCGAGCAGGGCCACGGCGAGCGCGGCCGGGAGCAGAATGCGGGGCATGGCGGGCAACTCCGTCAGAGGGGCAGGTACTCGACGCGGTTTTCCCATTCCGACAATTCGGATGCGACCGCAACGGTTTCCAGGTCGGTCACGCACTCTCCGATTGACGGCCCGTCCTGATGCGCGAACACGACGCCCGCGAAGGGAATACCGTTGACCTGTCGGTGCTGGGCAATTACGAGAAAGTCCTGGTCGCGCGTGAAGACGACCCGGCCGAGTGACGCGGCCCTGTCCAGAATCAGTTCGTCGTCGGTGCTTGCGTGGGCGTCGTCCTGAACCCGCAACACGTCTACCCCGCGCCGCCGCAATCCTCGGGTGATGGCCGTATCGACGTGTTCATCTGTGTAGAAGGCGACGGCCATCAGGTTGAACTCTCTCCAGCGACATCGCCGGGAAAGGGGCGGTCGGGACACCGCTCCGTCCATCGCGCCTTCCACTCCTCACGCGTCATGCGCTTCGGATTGTTGGCTTTGAACTCCTCGAACATCCGCCGGCCGTCTTCGATCTCCGCATCGATGGCGGCCTTGTGGTCGTAATAATATGCCAGCGCGGCGTGAATCTGCGCCATGCTCAGGTGCGGGTAGGACTCGTGAACCTGCTCCGGCGTCATGCCGTTCTGCACGTCCATCACCACCTGACGAACCTTCGAGCGCGTGCCGATGAGTTTCGCGACGCCGCGGTCATCGACCTCAATGTAATCGAGCGACACGACTGGCATGGGTCACCTCACCACGCGGACTGGTAGAGCTTGAGAATCTCGGCCTCGGTTACGGGGCGCGGGTTGAACCGGGCCGTCCACTGCTGGTTCGCCTCTTCCGCAAGCAAAGGGAGAATAGTGTCGCTGATGTCGCACTCTTTCAGCGATTGCGGCAGCCCGGCGGCGGCGGTCAGTTCCGACACCCGCGCCGCCAGCACGTCCGACGCCGGTCGGCCGTTCGCCGATCCCTTCGCGCCCACGAGTTCCGCGTACAGATCGCCGACGACCGGGGCGTTGAAGCGGATCACGTGCGGGAGCATGATGCCGATCGCGACCCCGTGCGTGACGCCGTAGTGCGCGGTCAGCGGGTTCGCGCAACTGTGACACGCGCCGAGCATCGCGCTCTCGATCGCCACGCCCGCGAGGTACGAGCCGATCTGCATCGCGGCGCGCGCGGCGATGTCGTGCGGGGAGCGCAACACCGTCTCGAAGTTCGGCTCCAGGTGCCGGAACGCGGCCAGCGCGCACATCGCCGAGATCGGGTTCCGCTTCGTACACACGAACGCTTCGACCGCGTGCGCGACCGCGTCGATGCCGGTCACGGCGGTGACCGACCGCGGCTGCGAGAGCGTCACTTCGGGGTCCAGAATCGCAACGCGGAACGCGGCCTTCTTGTCGCCGCACGCCATCTTCAGGTGCGACCGCTCGTCGGTGATGAGCGCGTAGCTCTGCGCCTCGCTCCCGGTGCCGGCGGTGGTCGGCACGCCCACGGAAGGGAGCATCGGCTTGGTGGCCTTGCCGTGGCCCTTGTAGTCGGCCATCCGGCCGCCGTTGGTGACGATGAAGTTGATCCCCTTCGCGCAGTCCATCGAACTGCCGCCGCCGACGGCGACGATGCAATCGACGTGGTGCGTGCGGGCGCACACCACCCCGGCGTTCACCTCGCGCTCGGTCGGGTTCTCCTTCACGCCGTCGAAGAGGAACACTTCGAGGCCGGCGTCGCGCATCACCCGCACCGCGCGCTGCGGGTGCCCGGCGTGTTCGAGACCGGGGTCGGTGACCAACAGCACGCGCGTCCCGCCGACCGACCGCACCGCTTCGCCGAGTCGGTTCAGGCCGCCGGCCTCGAAGATCACGCGGCCGAGTGGTTGGAAGTCAAACGGCGGCAGGCTCACGTGCGACCCTGGGGGCGTGTTGGAGGGCGCGCTGCTTGTAAAGGTGGGTGAAGAGGTTGCCTTCATGCGGCTGGTCCCAGGTCAACCGGTTGGTGGGCAGTGGTCCGATGTTCAGCCGCTCGATGTTCGGGCACGCCATGCACGCGGCGATGAACGCCGGGTCGTCGGTCAGGGCCGTGGCCGCGAGCGTGTACCCGATCCGCTTCAGCACGTCCGCGTGAGGGTATTCTATCACGCTGGCGTAGGGGAACAGGAACTCCTTGTTCGCCAGCGGGTGCTCCGGGCTGTCGCACCGGATGATCGTGGGCAGCAGCCACGCGCACCGGCCGTCCTTCACGAGCCGCGGCGTGCCCCGCAACTCCTGCGTCACGTCGCGCGCGCCCGGCGTCTTCAGGCCTTCGTCCAACATAGTGTTGATGGCCTCGGCGACCTCCGGCTTGGCGAACGCACTCACCTCGCAGTTCGGGTCGTCCCACGGCCGCGCCTTTACACCCGCGAGCCGCTTCGCCAGTCCGAGTGCGAGTGCGTCGGCGTTCTTCGGCGTCCAAACGGCGCTCGCGTTCACGCACGCCCGCCCGCCGTTCGCGGCGATCGCCTCCACCATCAGGTCGAGGTGCTGCACCCAGTTGTCCGCTTGATCCGCGCCGAAGATGATCTTCGAATAGCCGGTGCCGTGGATCTCGACGCGGTGGTCGTTCTTGTACGGGGCCATGCTGCGGTCGTCGCCGAACGCCATGCTGCGTCCGCACAGGCGCAAGATGTCGGCGGACCCGGCGTGGTCGGTGGGGAGGAAGCCGAGTACGCTCGCGGGCACGCCGGCCTTGATGAACGCTTGGAGCACGCGGTACGGCGTCCAGGGCTCCTCGCGGCCGGGCTTGAGCAGGAGCGGAATCTTGAACGCGAGGGTCGGCACCCACAGCGAGTGGACGCCGGGCGAGTTGGACGGCAATACCGCCCCGAACACGTCGGTGGTCGGGTAGAACGCCTGCATCCGCCCGTTCGCGGTGCTGTACCCCTGGTCGAGCGCGTCCAGCGGCAGGCCCCGCGTCAGCCCCCCGATCACTTCCTCGATGTTCGCGAGGACGTACTGCACCTTCCGCGCGTTCCGGTCGCAGAACACCAGCGCGCTGCCGGTGGTGGCGGACAGGTTCCGCGTGTACTGGTCGAACGTGAGTTCGGTGTCGCCGCAGGGCAGGGTGGCGTTGAGGAAGTAGTCGGCGGCCTTCTTGTACATCGCGAGAATGTCGCGGACCGGGATCGCGGCCAGTTCCTTGTGCGCCCGCTCCATGTTGCCGAGGTCGCGGGCGATCATGGACCCGGTGACCTGGCTCACCTCCGCGACCGGTTCGCCGGTCATGTGGTGAACGAGCGTCGCCTTTTCGAGGCTCGTATAGCTCTTGCCGAACCGCAGCGCGGGAATTTGGATCATGGGTGTCGGGGGTCCTTACTTCTTCTTGGCAAGCCGTTTCAGCAGGTCGCCAGCCCACTCCGCGTCGGGCTTCCGCAGCGCGGGGTCGGAAGGGCGGGCGTAATCGATGTGCGCGCCGTACCGCGCCTCATCATAGGCCTTGTCGAGGCACGCCCGCAGGTCGAGCGGAATCTCGTCTTCGTCCGGGAGGAGTGGGACCGGGACCACCGGAATCGCGTCCCGCACGGTGAACGCCCAGACGTCAGCGCTGGGGTAGTCAGCCGCCCGGCTCACGAGAACAGAGTAGTCAGAGTCCGGCGGCTCCGGCGTGCCCATCGGAACGCGATGTCCCTTCCGAAGGAGGTCAATCTCGAGGAGGTTAACCCGCGCACCGAGGTACTCCGCCCGCTTGGCGAGGTATCGGTCTCTGTCTTGCTTGGGCAACTTGTCCGACGGGCTCAGGAGTTCGATCACCGTGACGACGTGACGGTTTCCCGCGTCGATCAGTCGGATGTACCTCTTCCGCTTCGCCCTCGTCGAATTCGGCAGTTTCACCCGAAGGGTCGGATCGGCGACCGCAACCGCCACCCCTTTCTCCCCGCTTTTCTCGGCCTTACCGTGCCTGCCATTCGTGACAAACGTGTCGGGTTTGCCGCGGCGAGATCGTTTTTTTGCAGCCGAGTCCTCGTCGCCTTCACCGAGCCAGAGATACTGATCGATGTTTGCGAAATACCCGGTGGGCAACTTCGCCACGAGCGCCGCGCGGATGCCGACGATGAGGGTCGCGTGGACATCCGGCCACAGCGCGCCTTCCAGGTACGGGTCCATTCCGGGGAACGGCGACGGCATCGGCTCGTCCTCCGGTTAGTACACGCCGACGACGGTGCCGCCGGCCAGTTCCGCGAACGGGCGCACCCCGCTCACCCCGTCCCACGGGTACTTCTCGAACGGCTTCTCCCGCTCGCCCTCGTCCCGCTCCGGGAACCGCGGCACGAAGAACTCCTTCGTGAACGTACTCAGCAGCACCCGCCCGGTGCTGCCGTAGGGCACCACCGCGTCGAAGTTCTTCGGGTCCACCACCTCGATCACCGCCCGCGGTTGCGGCGCGTAGTAGCTGATCTTGAACCCGTCGTGCGCGCCGATGGGCTTCGAGCACGCCAGCCCCATCAGCGTGTTGCCGTAGGTCGGCGTCATGTACACCTCGCCGTTGTCGAGCATCTCCTCGTAGGCCTCGCGGGTGAACTGCGGGGTGAACTCGGTGCCGCCGGAGAAGATGCCAGTGATCCCCGCACTCTTGATCGACCGCAGCCCGCCCGGCGGGACCGCCTTGCCCAGCGACCGGTACTTGTCCTCCAGCTTCCCGGCCCGCAGCGCCTCGTCGAGGGCGGCGAGGAGCTTGGGCGTGGTGAACATGCACTTGATGTCGTGCCCGCCGGCCAGCACGGTCAGCGACTGGTCGATGCAATGGTCCTTGTACGCCTGCGCCTCCGCGATCTTCCGCTCCTTGAGGCACTT
>JAYUBA010000190.1:0-2459 GCA_043741075.1 Frigoriglobus sp. | reverse complement strand
ACGCCATCTCATCGACGACATCACCGAGCGGCGACACCGTCTCACTGAGTTGTTTTCCACATTTCCCATAGTGCTTGAAGTCCCAGAACGGCCTCGGCCCGTGGCTCAAGCCGGTCTGGGACTTCAAGCACTATGGGAAATGTGGAAAACAACTCAGTGAGACGGTGTCGCCGCTCGGTGATGTCGTCGATGAGATGGCGTTCATTCATAACATGATCGGCAAGACGGGCGTACACAGCCAGGGCACACTACTTCAAACGACCGGCTTCAATCGGCCGGGCTTTCCGGGGATGGGCTGCTGGGCGAGTTACGGCCTCGGCAGCGCGAACCAGAACCTCCCGACGTTCGTGGTGCTGCCCGACCACCGCGGGCTGGCGTCCAACGGCACCAAGAACTGGGACAGCGCGTTCCTGCCGGCCCAGCACCAAGGGAGCGCGATCTACCCCGGCTCGAAGACGCCCATCGAAGACCTGTTCCCTGACGAGCGGGCGAAGTTCATCACCCGCGATTCCGACAAGGCCGGGATCGACCTGCTCACGCAACTCAACCGCGACCACGCGACCACGCGAGCGGGCGACGCGCGGCTCGACGCCCGCATCAAGAGTTACGAGCTGGCCGCGAAGATGCAGCTCGCGGCACCGGAGGCGCTCGACCTCTCGAAAGAGACTGCGAGCACGCTGAAACTCTACGGCCTCGATCACGGAAAGGGCACGTTCGACAAGGAAATCAACCCGGTCGAAGAGACGGACTACTTCGGCCGCAAGTGCCTCGTCGCCCGGCGGTTGCTGGAACGCGGCGTGCGGTTCGTGCAAATCTGGAGCGGCAACGACAACGGGTTCCCGCGGCGGAACTGGGATTCGCACGAGGACGTGAAGCGCGACCACGGCCCGCTCGCCTACGGCATGGCCCGCGGCGCGGCGGCGCTGATCGCGGACCTCAAGCGCCTCGGCCTGCTCGACGACACCATCATTCTGTGGACGACCGAGTTCGGGCGGATGCCGTCGTCGCAGGGCGGCAAGGGCCGCGACCACAACCCGTACTGTTTCACCAACTGGCTGGCCGGCGGCGGCGTCAAGGGCGGGTTCACGCACGGGCCGAGTGACGACTTCGGCTACAAGCCGGCCGACCGCAAGAACCCGACGGAAGTGTACGACGTACACGCCACCATCATGCACCTGCTCGGCATCGACCACACGAAGCTCACGGTTCGGCACAACGGCATCGACCGGCGGCTCACCGATGTACACGGCCACGTTATTCACGACCTGATCGCTTGAGAAAATCATCTATATGCGCATCACCAGAATCACCGCGTGGCAGGTCGATTTGCCGCTGCACGAGGGCAGCTACAAGTGGTCCGGCGGGAAGTCGGTCGCGGTGTTCGACAGCACCGTTGTCGCGGTGGAGACGGACGCGGGTATCACCGGGTACGGCGAGGTGTGCCCGCTCGGCCCGGCGTACCTGCCGGCCTACGCCGCGGGCGTCCGCGCCGGGCTGAAGGAACTCGCGCCCAAACTCATCGGCGAAGACCCGACGCAACTCGGACGGCTGAACCGCGTCATGGACGCGGCATTGAAGGGCCACCCGTATGTGAAGTCCGCGGTCGATGTCGCGTGCTGGGACATCCTGGGAAAACACGCCGGATTGCCGGTGTGCGTGCTGCTCGGCGGGCGCTACGGCGACGACTTCCACCTGTACCGCGCGATCTCGCAGGAGTCGCCCGACGAGATGGCCGCGAAGGTCGCGGGCTACCGCGCGGAGGGCTACCGGCGCTTCCAACTGAAGGTCGGCGGCGACCCGGATACCGACATTTCGCGCATCCGCGCGGTCGCGGCCGTGTTGCAGCCCGGCGACCGGCTCGTCGCGGACGCCAACACCGGCTGGCCCCAGCACGAGGCGGTTCGTGTGGTCCGCGCGGTCCGCGATGTGGACGTGTACATCGAGCAACCGTGTCTCACGTACGAAGAGTGCCTCGCGGTTCGCCGGAATACCGATCACCCGTTCGTGTTAGATGAAGTGATCGACGGCATTGATATGTTGATGCGCGGGCACGCGGACGGCGCGATGGACGTGGTGAATCTCAAGATCAGCAAACTCGGCGGGCTAACGAAGACGAAGCAACTCCGCGACTTGTGCGTGTCGCTCGGCATCGGGATGACGCTCGAAGACAGTTGGGGCGGCGACATCGTGACGGCGGCGATCGCGCACCTCGCGCACAGCACGCCGACCGAGTTCCTCTTCAGCTCGACGGACTTCAACAGCTACGTGACGCGGTCCATTGCGGACGGCGCGCCGCACCGCGTGAACGGGCGACTCGCGGCTCAACTCACGCCGGGGTTGGGCATCGTGCCGAAGCTCGCGGAGTTCGGTCCGCCGGCCGTGGACGTGACGTAACGCGGGTGGCCGGGGCAGAGTCTTCGATGCCCTGGTCTCGTGAACCTCACCGGGGCATCGAAGAC
>JAYUBA010000189.1:0-2460 GCA_043741075.1 Frigoriglobus sp. | reverse complement strand
GCAGCGGACCGCGCAGCGGCGCGCGCGGGCGGCGCTCGCCACCGCCGTGGCGCGCCAGGAGGAGTTGGAATCGGAGGTGGTGCGGCGGCGCGTGGTGGAAGCGGCCCTGCGACAGCGGGAAGAGGACCTGGTGGGCGCGCAGCGGGAGACGGCCGAGGCGCTGGCCCGGCTGAACGCGTTCCTGGACAACGCGCCGGTCGGGATCGCGTTCTTCGACCCGGACCTGCGGTACGTGCGGATCAACACCTACTTGGCCGAGGCGAACGGGAAGGCGGTCGAGGAGCACACGGGGCGCATGCTCTCGGAGGTGCTGCCGGACTTCCCGCCGGACGTACTGGCCGCGTACCGCCGCACGGCCGGGCCGAACGGGGTCCCGCTCACCGCGCAGTTCCGCCGGCCCGACCGCCGCGCCGGCGGCGGCACGCGGGCCTGGCACGTGACCGCGTTCCCGGTGCGCGGCGCCGACGGCGCGAGCATGGGCGCCGGGGTGGTGGCCCAGGACGTGACCGAGCGGCTGAACGCCGAGGAGCAACACGCGGAGCGGGCGCGGGCGGCTTCGCTCCGCGCGGACGTGGCGGCGGCGCTGGCCTCCGGGGACGAGACCCACGTCGCCCTTCAGGCGTGCGCCGAGACGCTGGTCGCTCAGATCGGGGCCGCGTTCGCGCGGGTGTGGACCACGGACGCGTCCGAAGAGTGGCTCGAACTCCGCGCCAGCGCGGGCATGTACACCCACACCGACGGCCCGCACGCCCGCGTCCCCGTGGGGCAGTTCAAGATCGGCCGCATCGCCGCGAACCGCACCCCGCACCTGACCAACGACGTGCCGAACGACCCGAACGTGAGCGACCCGGAGTGGGCCGCCCGCGAGGGCATGGTCGCGTTCGCGGGATACCCGCTGCTGGTGGAGGGGCGGGTGCTCGGCGTGCTGGCCCTGTTCGCCCGGCGCAAGCTGTCCGAAACGCTGCTGGCCGACCTGGGGCCGATCGCCGCCAGCGTCGCCCAGTACCTCGACCGGCGCCACGCGACGGAGGCCGTGCTGCAGAGCGAGGCGCGGTTCCGCACGCTCACGGAGGCGGTGCCGCAGGTCGTGTGGAACGCCGACGCGGCCGGCGAGGTGACGTACTTTAACCGGCGGTGGCTGGAGTACACCGGGCTGCCGCTGGACCGCTCGCGCGGCCGGGGGTGGCTCGACGCCGTCCACCCGGACGACCGCGACCGGGTGCTGGCGGCGTGGCGGGCCACGGTGACGAACGCCGTCCCCGGCGGCGCCGACCGGTTCGGCCACGAGTTCCGCCTCCTGGACGTTCGCTCCGGCGGCTACCGGTGGTTCCTTAGCGCCGCCGTCCCGCTCCGGCTCTGCAACGGGCGCGTGGACCGGTGGATCGGGTCCATGGCCGACATCCACGACCAGAAGACGGCGGCCGAAGCGATCCGCGAGAGCGACGCGTTCCGCCGCAGCGTGTTCGAGAACAGCCCCGACTGCCTGAAGATCATCGACCTCGACGGCCGCGTGCTGGAGGTGAACGAGAGCGGGTGCCGGCTGATGGAGGTGGACGACGCCGCGGCGCTCCGCGGCGGCGCATGGGCGGACCTGTGGCCGGCGGCGAATCGGGAGTCGATTCGCGAGGCCGTGGCCGCCGCCCGCGCCGGCCAGGTGGGCCGGTTCCAGGGGTTCTGTCCGACCATGAAGGGGACGCCGAAGTACTGGGACGTGTCGGTCGCCGGCGTGCCCGGCGCCGACGGGCGCCCGTACCGGCTCATCGGGGTGTCCCGCGACGTGACCGAGGAGCGCCGCGCCGAGGAGCGGGTCCGCGAGAGCGAGGAGATGTTCCGCCAGCTCGCCGAGTCCATCCCGCAGCTCGCCTGGACGACCGACGCGGAGGGGTCCATCTTCTGGTACAACCAGCGCTGGTACGACTACACCGGCACCACGCTCGACGAGATGAAGGGGTGGGGGTGGCAATCGGTCCACGACCCGGACGAACTGGACCGCATTCTGCCCCGGTGGAAGGCCGCGCTGGCGTCCGGGGAGCCGTGGGAGGACACGTTCCCACTCCGCGGCGCGGACGGCAAGTTCCGCTGGCACCTGAGCCGCGCCCGGCCCATGCGCGACGCGCAGGGCGACATCATCCGCTGGTTCGGCACGAACACCGATATTACCGCCCAACGGGACATGGAGCAGTCGCTCCGGGCCAGCGAGCGGCGGTTCCGGTCGCTCACCGAGACGGTCCCGCAGATGGTGTGGACGGCCGACCCGGCGGGCGAGGTGACGTTCTTCAACCGCCGCTGGGACGAGTACACCGGCACCCCACTGGCGGTCGGGCGCGCGAGCGGGTGGGCGCTCGACCTGATCCACCCGGAGGACGCCGACCGCCAGCGGGCGCGGTGGCAACTCGCGGTCGCCCGCGCGGCCGACGGGTTCAACGAGGAGTTCCGGCTCCGCCGGGCGAGCGACGGCGC
>JAYUBA010000188.1:0-2464 GCA_043741075.1 Frigoriglobus sp. | reverse complement strand
CCGGAACGCCGCGCGAACCGGGGTCACAGACCCCGGCTACAGAAGACGGCGTGAAGATTGTGTCGCAGCGGGTCACCGATCTGCTCGCGGAAGAAGCGGCCTGGGGCGTCGGCACGCTGGAGCCGTACCGCACGTTCGCGGAGCGGGTGGCCCAGATCAAGCTTGGGCTACGATCCCTCTTATCGCAACTGAAGGCGAGCGGGAAGCGGATCGCGGCGTACGGCGCGTCCGCGAAGGGCAGCACGCTGCTGAACTTCTGCGGCATCGGCCCGGAGACGCTCGACTTCATCGTGGACCGCAGCACCGTGAAACAGGGCAAGTTCACGCCCGGCACTCGGCTGCAGATTCACTCGCCGGACAAGCTGCTCGAAGACATGCCGGACTACACGCTGCTGCTGACGTGGAACTTCGCCGACGAAATCCTGCGGCAGCAGGCGGAGTACCAGAGTCGCGGCGGGAAGTTCATCCTGCCCGTGCCGCTGCCCCGCGTCGCGTGAGTGGGAGAAGCGAAGAATAGCCGCACGACGAACGCAGATGAAAGGCACGACAAGAGAAGACGAGAAGATTGTTTTAAACACGGCCTTCTGTCTTGGCCTTATCGTGCCTTTCGTCTGCGTTCATCGTGCGGCTCACTCTTCTCTTGTGTCGATTGGCTTGGATTCATCCGATGCGGTTTGTTCCCACCGAGTTGCCGGGCGTGTTCGTGGTCGAGGTCGAGCCGACGGGCGACGACCGCGGGATGTTCGCGCGGACCTACTGCCGCGCCGAGTTCGCCGCGATGGGGCTGTGTACCGACTGGGCGCAGTGCAACGTGTCGTTCAACACCCGCGCCGGCACGCTCCGCGGGCTGCACTGGCAGGCGGCCCCGCACGAAGAGGTGAAGCTGGTGCGCTGCACCGCCGGCGCGGCGCTCGACGTGGTCGCCGACGCGCGGCCGGGTTCGCCGACCTACGGGAAGTGGGTCGCGGTGGAGATCAGCGCGGACAACCGGCGGGCGGTGTACATTCCCGGCGGGTTCGCGCACGGGTTCCAGACGCTCGCCCCCGGCACCGAGCTGTTCTACCAGATGTCCGCGGCCTACGTGCCGGAGGCGGCCCGCGGCGCGCGGTGGGACGACCCGGCGCTGGGCGTCGTGTGGCCGCCGTGCGAGTCGCGCGTGATCGCGCCCCGCGACTTGGCCTTCCCGGACCTGCCGACATGACGCGACTACTCATTACCGGCGCGACGGGCTTCCTCGGCGGGCCGGCCGTGCGCGCCGCGGCGGGCGCGTTCGAGGTTCACGCGACGGCGCGCGGCGCACCCGCGAAGCCGCAAGCGGCCTTTCACCGGTGCGACCTGCTCCACCCCGGCGCGGCCGAGCGCCTGATCGAAGACGTGCGGCCGACGCACCTGCTGCACCTCGCGTGGATCGCGACGCCCGGCGCGTACTGGACCTCGCCGGAGAACCACCGGTGGGTGGACGCGTCGAAGCGCCTGCTGCTCGCCTTCGCGCGGTGCGGCGGGACGCGGGCGGTCGTCGCCGGCACGTGCGCCGAGTACGACTGGACCGCCGCCGGGGTGTGCCGCGAGTCCACGCCGCTCCGCCCGCACACTACCTACGGCCGGTGCAAACTCGAACTCGGCAGGTGGGCCGCGGCGTTCGGCCGGGCGCGCGAGGTGCGGGTCGCGTGGGCGCGGCTGTTCTGGATGTACGGCCCGCGCGAGCACCCGGCGCGACTGGTGCCGGCGGTGGCGCGGGCGCTGCTCGCGGGCGTCCCGGCGGCGTGTTCCGCCGGCACGCAGGAGCGCGACTTCCTGCACGTTGAAGATGTCGCCGGCGCGCTCGTGGCCCTCACGCGGAGCGACCTCACCGGCCCCGTGAACGTCGGCTCCGGCGAGCCGGTCGCGGTGCGAACAGTCGTCGCGCGCGTCGCGGAGGCGTGCGGCCGACCGGACCTGGTCCGGTTCGGCGCGCGCGAAACGCCGGCGAACGAACCGCCGCTCCTGACGGCCGACGTGAGCCGGTTGCGTCACGAACTCGGCTGGCGGCCCCGAACCGAACTGTCCGCGGGCCTGCGCGACACCGTCAACTGGTGGCGCGCCGGCGGAACCGAAGGAGTACGCGAATGCGCCTAATCATCGACACGGACGCCCAGACGGTGACCGAGGAGACCGCCGACGGGCCGCGCGAGTACCCGCTCGACTCGCCCGACGCGTTCCGCCTCATCAGCGAACACTGGGTCACCGTCGGGTGGACGCAGAAGTACACCTACGGCTTCACCTGGCTCGGGCGGCCGATCATCCAACTGCCCGAAGACATGATCCGCGTCCAGGAAGTCATCCACCGGGTGAAGCCGGACGTGATCGTGGAGACCGGCGTCGCACACGGCGGGTCGCTCATCTACTACGCGAGCTTGTGCAAGGCGACCGACCGCGGGCGCGTGGTCGGCGTGGACATCGAGATCCGCGCGCACAACCGCGCCGC
>JAYUBA010000187.1:0-2466 GCA_043741075.1 Frigoriglobus sp. | reverse complement strand
CCCAAACACGTCGTCAGTTACTTCCTCCAACCCTGCGTTCTCTATGCCGCTGCTGCCGCATGTTGATTAATGAGTATCTTTCGCGCCGCGGTAATAAGAAGACCACCACAACCGTTGGAGTTTTCGAGTCGAAGGAGCGGGCCGACCAGGCGGTCGCCGATCTCAAGGCGGCCGGGTTCGCAGAGGGCAAGATCGGGGTGGTTCACCGCGACGCCGACGGCAAGACGGTCAAGACCGGTGCCGCGGACGACACGTACGCCGAGGAGGGCGCGGTGGCCGGTGCGGTCGCCGGGGCCGCGGGCGGCGGGCTGGTCGGGTTGGGCATCCTCGCGGGCGTCATCCCGGTCATCGGGCCGGTCATCGCGCTGGGCACGCTCGGCACCATCCTCCTGAACGCGGCCGGCGGCGCGGCCCTCATCGGCCTGACCGGCGCGCTCGTCGGCTGGGGCATCCCGGAAGAGGACGCCGAGTTCTACGAGAAGGAAGTGCAGAACGGCCGGTACCTGGTGACGGTCGAGGCCAACGGCCGGGCGCTCGAGGCCCGCGACATCCTGCACCGCCGCAGCGGGTTCGACCGCGCCGGCTGGAACGCCGTCCGCGCCGACCGTGCGAACATCGCGTCCGCCGGTCAGTTCCACACCGAAGACGGCCGGGTGATCCAACTCAGCGAGGAGCACCTGAAGGCCACCAAGGAGACGGTCAAGACCGGCGACGTGAAGGTCCGCAAGGAGGTCCACACCGAGCAGCGGCAGATCACCGTCCCCGTGGAACACGAGGAGATCGTCATCGAGCGGCGGTCGGCGAGCGGCAAGGCGACCGGCGACATGCGGGCCGAGGAGATCCGCATCCCGGTGAAGGAAGAACGCGTCCACGTCACCAAGGAGGCCGTGGTGACGGAAGAGGTGAGCGTCGGTAAGCGAAAGGTGACCGAGAACAAAACGGTGAACGGCACGGTGCGCAAGGAGGAGGCGGTGGTCGAGTCCACCGGCAACGCGAAGGTGCGCCAGACCTCCAAGCCCGGTAAGAAGTAACGCCGGGAAAGTCGTAAGGTCGCAAGTCGTGAAGTCGAAGTCCTCCGCTGTTGGGGTCTTTAACTTTGCGACTTGCGACCTTACGACTTTCGACTTACTTCAGAACCGCACGCCGGGGAACCGCTTCCGCAGCGCCGACGGCACGTCGCCGGTCAACTCGTTGCCCGTCAGGTCGAGGTCGCGGAGCGCGTTCAGGTGCGGCGAGGCCGCCAGCGCGCGGGCACCGTGGCCCCGCTCCCGGCCGGTCGCGGCTCGATCGGAACGTGGATCGCTACCCGAACGCGAGAACCCCGGTCGCCGCGACCGGGGTTCGTGACTGCTCGCGGCGGGCGCGGCCCGGCTCAGTAGCGGAACAGGCCGAGGCGGTACAGGCGGTTACACATGACGTGCCGGCGGTAGTAGCGGCGCAGGCCGTTCTGCACCTCCTGCGGGGTCACGTCGCGGCCGTGGCAGCGGCGGCGCAACTTCGTCATCTCCTCGACGCCCGTGCTGTTCACCACGGTCGTCGTCTTGGACGAGGTGTGAACGCGGAACGCGCCGAGGAACCGCGGCAGGCGGTGGAACGTTGCGCCCGCGTCCTGGAACCGGAGGATCAGGTCCCAGTCCATCGCGAACCGGAAGCTCTCGTCGATCCCGCCCACCTTGTCCCAGATGCGGCGGCGCCAGAACATCGTCTCCTGCGGCACGTAGTCGGCCCAGGTGAGCGCCGCGGCGTCGTGCGGGGGCAGCACCCAACGGCCGGTCTCGTCGCCGTGCTGGTCGATCACCACGCGGTGCCCGTACACCACGTCCACGGCCGGGTGCCGCTCGAAGTACCGGGCGACGGTGTGGAGCGCGCCCGGCAGGAGGATGTCGTCCGAGTTCAGGTACGCCATGATGTCGCCCGACGTGCGGGCGAAGCCCATGTTGATGGCGTGCGACTGGCCGCTGTCCTTGCGCATCTCGGCGTGGTGGAGGCGGTCCCGGAACCGGGCCAGCACGTCGCGGGTCTGGTCGGTCGAGCCCCCGTCCTGCACCACGTACTCGAGCCGCGGGTAGTTCTGGTCGAGCACGCTCGCGAGCGTCCGCTCCAGGAACGACCCCTGGTTGTACGACGGGGTGACGACGGACACGAGCGGCGGGTTCGCGAGGGCCGGCGTGCGGTGGTACCGCGCCGGCACGCGGAGCTGGCGCGGGCCGCCGGGGAAGCTCAGGCGCCCGAGCTGGATGTCCAGCCCCAGCCCGATCTTGATCTGGTGCCGGAACCAGTGCTTCCACGGCATCCGCGGGGTGGCCGCCGCCTTCAGCCGCGCGACCTCGTCGCGCAACTGCCCGACTTCCAGGCCGAGGACGATGAGCCGGTTCTCCATGTCCTGGAGCGCCGCGAGTTCGCCCGGTGCGTCGGTGATCTGTGGCATCATGTGATTCGCCGCCCGGCCCGAGTGAGATTGTCTTC
>JAYUBA010000186.1:0-2468 GCA_043741075.1 Frigoriglobus sp. | reverse complement strand
CTGGACGACGGCGCGCCGGCCGCGCTAAAGTCTTAAGCCTGATCGTTGTGCCATCGTTTAGCGGCGACCCCAGCGGGGTCGGTCCCAACAACACCTGAACGGATTCGGGTAACGCCATGACCGGACCCTCGTTCGCCACGCCCGCCGCTCCCCCTGTGTCCGCGGCGGCACCGCCCCCGGCGCCCAAGCCACCCGCGCCGGCGCGCCCGGCCGCCGCCCGGCCCGGCGACAAGCCGGACGACGGCGGCGGGATGCGCGTCCTCACGTACCTCCGCCTGCACTGGCTGATGATCCTGTTCTGCGGCTCGCTCCTCGGCACGGCCGGGGCGTTCGCCGCGTGGGAACTGCTCGCCAGCAAGTACGAGTCGTACGCGATGCTCCAGGTCACGTCCGTGCCGACGGCGCTGGCGAACCACAACAACCCGAACCAGGCGCGCACCGACTTCGCCACCTACGTGAAGACCGCTTCGGCGCTCATCAAGTCCGAGTTCGTGCTGAACGCGGCCCTCCGCGACATCAAGGACCTGCCCACCATCAAGGCTCAGGCGGACCCGCTCAAGTACCTCGACGAGGAGATCATGGTGGCGTGGCAGGACGGGTCCGAGGTGATCCGGGTCACGTTCAAGGGGCACGAGCCGCAGGACGCGAAGAAGATCGTGGACGCGGTGCTGAACGCGTTCATCAAGGAAGTGATCCAGAAGGACGAGAAGGAGAAAGGGGCGTTCCTCAAGAAGGTGGAAGACGCGCAGGTGGACATCAAGCAGATCCTGGATCGGAACACGGCGAAGCCCGCGAAGCCGGGCGCGGTCGTGCCGGCCGGCGCGCCGGCCGCCACTGCCCCGGCGGGCATGTTGCCGAACGAGATCGTTTACCGCCTCAACCCGAGCTTCCTCCTGAACGAGTTCGTCGCGCTCGACCGGGAGGTCAAACGACTGCCGGGCACCATCCGCGACTATCAGGGCCGCCAGGGCGTGCTCAAGGATAAGCTGGAGACGCTGCAGAAGGCGCCCGTCCCACAGATGACCCTCGACATCGTGGACAAGGACCCGGACGTGATCGTCCAGAAGCTGCGCACGATCCGGGCGAAGAACGACTACGAGTTTCACTTAAACGCGGCCGGACCCAACGACAAGAACGCGCCCGGGATACTCGAACTGAAGGCGGCGCACGAGGCACAGGAGCGGCGGTGGCAGGAGGTGCGGCAGGAGAAGATCAACACCCTCGACGGCCTCCGGCGCACCGAGCAGGCGAACAAGATCGCGGACGAGTCGGAGAAGAACATCCGCGCGATGCAGGTTCTCCAAGAGCAGTTGGACACGGCCAAGACCCTGCTCGCGACGGCCGGGAAGCAACTGGGCGAGCTGCCGATGCCGGGCGAGCGGGGGGCCGGCGGTATCGCGCAGGCGGGGTTCAACGGGCCGGAGTACGACCCGGCCAACACGGTGCGGAGCAGCACCGACGGCATCTACAGCCGGCTGGTGCAGCAGTACTACATGACCCAGTTGGAACTGAACTCGCCGCCCCGCGTCCGCATCCTGCAACCGGCGTCGCACCCGACGCAGAAGGACATGAAGAAGCAGGTGCTGGGCACCGTGTTCGCCGGGGTCATGGGGTTCGCGCTGATCGCGATGGGCGTCGTCGGGTACGAGACCGTGGGCCGCCGCGTGAGTTCGCTTGCCGACGTGAAGGCCGCGGTGCCGTCGCCGATCGTCGGCGTGATCCCGTGCGAGCCGGGCGCGGCGATGGGCCGCGACCCGGCCAAGCGGGCCGCCGCGAACGAGGCCATCGACAAGCTCCGCGCGTACGTGTCGCAGACGTGGCT
Source organism: Frigoriglobus sp. (assembly GCA_043741075.1). Lineage (GTDB taxonomy): Bacteria > Planctomycetota > Planctomycetia > Gemmatales > Gemmataceae > Gemmata. The sequence goes on along the minus strand of JAYUBA010000186.1, from coordinate 646 downwards.
GAGCCGCGGGGCGACCGCGATCGCCGTCACCAGCCCCATCGGCGAAGAGGGCAAGGCGTTCACCGCGTTCGGCCTCGCCAGCAGCCTCGCGCAAGCCGGCTACAAGACGCTCCTGGTGGACTTCGACCTGCGCGAACCCGCGCTGCACACCTACGCGGGCGTGCCGAACCTGGCCGGCGTGTGCGAACTCCTTCGGGCCGAAACCGACATGCGGTCGGCGGTGCAGTTCCTGCCGAGCGGGCTGCACCTGTTGCCGGCCGGCAAGTGGTCCGACGAGGCCCGCAAGGCGGCCACGGGCGAGAAGCTCGAGAACCTGCTGACGAAGCTGAAGGAGCCGTACGACTGCGTGGTGATCCACGGGCACGCGCTCTTGACCGTGGCCGAGTCGGTCGAGGTGGCCCGGCGGTGCGAGGTGGTGCTGGTGTGCGCCCGCTACCGCGAGACCACCATGCCGCTGCTGAAGCGCGCCGCCGAGCGGGTGGCGACGATGGAGATCCCGTTCTCCGGGGTGGTGTACGTCGGCGCGAGCGAACAGGAATCCCTGTGCTGATTTTCTTCGCCCTCTCCCCTTGCGGGAGAGGGTGGCGAGTCTTCGAGCCGGGTGAGGGGTAACGTTACGCGCGCGAAGGGCGCTTCGCGTGGTCCG
>JAYUBA010000185.1:0-2471 GCA_043741075.1 Frigoriglobus sp. | reverse complement strand
ACGTGATCCGCTACCACCAACGCCGGAACCAACAGGCCACCAAGTCCCACAAGAAGCAGCGGCATAAATCCGTACTCTAAACCCGCGCTGTAGTGCTAAGAAGGAAGGGGGAGCCAGAGAAGAAGGAGAAGATGCGTCTGCTCTGGCTCCCCCTTCCTTCTTAGGGAAGGGGGCTGGGGGGTTAGGTTCTTCGCGCCTCCGGGTTCACGCAGTTCGGGAGCGCCTCCCCCTTCACCCCCGCGAGCAGGTTGTCCGCGCACAGGCGCGCCATCGCGTTCCGCGTCTCGACGGTCGCGCTCGCGATGTGCGGCACGATCACGCAGTTCGGCAACGCGTACAGTTCGTGGTTCGGTAGAAGTGGTTCCGGGTCGGTCACGTCCAGCCCGGCGGCGAAGATGACGCCGCCCCGGAGTGCTTCCGCGAGCGCGGCCTGATCGACCAGCGGGCCGCGCGACGTGTTCACGAACACCGCCGTCCGCTTCATCTGCGCGAACTGCGCCGTGCTGAAGAGACCCTGTGTGGTCGGGTTCAGGTCGGCGTGGACGGAGACGAAGTCGCTCCGCGCCAGCAACTCGCCGAATTCCACGCGGGTCGCGCCGAGGTCGCGGTCGGCGTCCGCCTTCGGGCCGCGTGCGGTGTACAGCACCTTCATGCCCCAGCCGTGGTGCAAGCGCTTCGCCGCGGCGAACCCGATGCGGCCCATGCCGACGATGCCGAGCGTGCGGCCGGTCAAGTCCTGACCGAGCCAGCCGAGCGGTTCCCAGGTGAGCCAGCGCCCGGCCTTCGCGTCGGTGGCGCTTTCGGCGATGCGCCGGGCGGCGGCGAGCAGCAGCGTCACCGCGATGTCGGCGGTCGCGTCGGTGAGCGCGCCGGGGGTGTTGCCGACGCTCACCCCGCGCGCGGTACACGCGTGTACGTCCACGTTGTTGAACCCGACCGCGAAGTTGCTCACCACCTTCAGCTTCGGGGCCGCGTCGAGCAGGGCGGCGTCCACGCGGTCGGTGAGCAGCGACACGAGGCCGTCGCAGTCGGCGACGCGGCGGCGCAGTTCGTCGGCCGGGGGCGGGAGTTGTTCGGGCCACACGTCCACGTCGCACGCGGCGGCGATCGCGTTCAGCCCCGCGTCCGGGATGCGGCGGGCGACGAACACCTTGGGCCGACTCATTCGCACACCCGAAATGGGAGGTCAGGGGTTACGGGTGAGGTTTACGAAGTCACGGGGGGCGCGCCGGGGAAAGTGGCGCAGACACGGGAAGAACGCGCGGGTATCTGCCCGGCCGGAAACAGGCGTTCGGCGACCCCGCGGGTACGGAAGCCCGCGGTCCCCCTGGTGGCCGCGCCGCGCAAAGGAACATTCACCATGTCGTTGTCCCGCTGGAAGATGATGGCCGGCGTGCTGGGCGTGTCGATCGGCGGGCTGGCCGCCGCCGCCAGCCAGTGCCCGAAATTGGACAAGAGCAAGGGCCGGTCGCCGGAAGAGCCGGTCGCCAAAGCGGAAGCGCCGAAGCTGCCGCCGGCCGGTGCGCCGTCCGTCGCGCCGACGCTCGACCTGCCCCCGGTCCCGGCCGGTCTCGTGGTGCCCGCCGCGCCGAACTTGGTGCCCGCCGGCCCGACGCCGCCGGCCGCGAGCGGCATGCTTCCGCCGCTGCCGGAGGCCTTCCCGTCCGGTCCCTTCGTGCCGCCCGCGAAGCCGGCCGAGGTGATCCCGGTCGGCGTCACCCTGCCACAGCCGACGCCGCCCGCGCCGACGGTCCCGGCCTCGAAGCCGAGCGACCCGGTCAAGCCGGCCACGCCCGCGGCTCCGATCGCCGACTTGATCCCGCTGCCCGCGGCTACCGCGCCCGGCAAGCCGACGCCCCCTCCGTCCGCGCCGGACGGGCGCGCCCTGATCGGGACGCCGGGGTTCACCGGGCCGGAGGGCGAACTCCGCCCGCTGAACCCGCCCACAAAGGTGGCCCCGCCCGCCGTTCCGCCGAGCCTGCCCGCCGACCCGCTCGTCATTGACCTGCCGCCGATCAAGCCGACCGCCGCCCCGGCCGCGGACTCCGGCCCGCCCAAAGTCACCGAGGGGAAGTTCCGCATCCTGCTCCGCGTCGGCGAGGGCGAGCCGACGTTCGAGGTCAAGAACGGCGACAACCTCGTGCTGAAGGTGGCGTGCGAGAAGGTGGACATCGAGTCCGCGGACAAGGGCACCGGGCTGTCGAAGGTGACCGCCCGCGGCAAGGTGCGGTTCGCCGGGTTCGGCGCCGAGGGCAGTTGCGACTCGCTGTCGTTCATGGCCGGCACCGGCGAGGTGCAGATGACCGGCGACGTGAAGGTGCAGGTGAAGGACAAGCTCGGCCGCGTCGAGTCCGAACTGACCACCGCGACCCTGAAGTACAAGATCGACGCCAGCGCCGTCGGCGGCGTGCTCAAGCCGTAGTTGGAAATGATAAGTGCTGAATGATAAGTGCTGAATGGAAGGCAGAAGA
>JAYUBA010000184.1:0-2472 GCA_043741075.1 Frigoriglobus sp. | reverse complement strand
TCGGAGAAGAGAGGCCGCACGATGAACGCGGAGAAAAGGCACGACAAGACAGAATGCTGTTTTAAAACAATCCTCTCTCACGTCTTTATCGTGTCTTTCTCTGCGTTCATCGTGCGGCTAAAAACAATTCGTCCTACTCCAGCTTGGCCTTCAGGGTGAGCTTCTTGCCCTTGCGCTCCACGACCACGTCGATGGTGGTGCCGGGCTTCTGCGCGGCCATCGCGCCCATGTAGGCGATGATGTTCGGGGTCGGCTTGCCGGCGATCTCCACGATGAAGTCGCCGTCCTTCATCCCGGCCGCCTCCGCGACCCCGCCGGGGGACACGCTATCGACCAGAACCCCGGCCGTTTCGCCCTCGTAGTTCCCGGGCGCGAAGCCCAGGCGCGGACCCATCGGGCGGCTCTCCGGTGCCGTCGGGTCGCCGGACTGCCCCTTGACGACGAGGTACTTCGGCCGCGCGTCGCGCGTCCGCAGGTTCTCGGCCAGCACCTCGACGTAGTCCGTCACCTTCTTCATGCCGGTCACGTTGATCTTCTCCGGCACGTCGGTCGGCTTGTGGTACTCGGGGTGCAGCCCGGTGTACAGGAACAGCACCGGCACCCCCTTGCGGTAGAACGAGTCGTGGTCGCTCGGCCCGGTCCCGCCGGCCAGCTTGGTCACCTTGAAGTCGAACTTTTTGGTGGTGCCGTCCACCAGCGGGTCGAACCCGGTGCCGGTGCCGGTGCCGTACACCAGCAGCCGGTCCTTCTTCTCGAACACGCCCAGCCAATCGACCGGCACCGGCTTGGTGCGGCCGATCATGTCCATGTTGAGCATCGCGGCCGTTTGGTCGAGTGCGAACAGCGGCTCCTTGCAGTAGAACTGGGAGCCGAGCAGCCCGCGCTCCTCGCCGCTGAACGCGACGAAGACGAGCCGCCGGCCCGCGCGGTTCTTCTGCGCGCCGAACCGGCGGGCCAGTTCCATCAGGCCGGAAGTGCCGCTCGCGTTGTCGTCGGCCCCGTAGTGGATCTTGCCCTTCGCCGCGGCCCCGCCGGTGCTGCCCCACAGCCCGTACCCGACGTGGTCGTAGTGCGCGCCGATCACCACCGTCTCGTCCTTCAGCGGGCCGGTGCCCTCCAGCACGCCGACCACGTTCTTCGCCTTGATCTCCTCGCGGGCCACGGTCACTTCCGAGTTCGCCGTCCAGCCCGCCACGGGGAACGAGCGCGGCTTGAGGTCGGCGTTGATCGCGGTCTCCAGGTCCGCGAGCGCCTTCCACGGCCCGGCCGCGAGCACCTCGTCGAACACCTCGCGCTTCAGGAACAGCACCGGGAACTTGGCGGCGGTGCCGCCGGTCATCCGCGCGTCGTACTGCATGATCGGGTCGTTCTTGCCGGCCGCGCCGGTGTCGTTCACGATAACGAGGCCCGCCGCCTTGTGCGCGGTGGCCGCCTCGATCTTGCTGACGAACGCCGCGTGAGTGCTGTCCTCGCCGTCGGGCACGGTCGTGTCGAACCGCTTGTCGCCCTTGACCCCGTACCGCGGGGCGCGGCGCAGGACCACGACGAATTTCCCTTCGACGTTCAGCCCCTCGTAGTCGTCGTACTTGAGGGCGGGGGCGGAGATGCCGTACCCGGCGAACACGAGGCCGCCCGCGGCCTTGCCCGCCGGGCTGAAGGCCATCGGGCTGTACTCGACGCCGAGTTTCGGCTCCTTCTTCGCGTCGCCGGGGCCGGAGAGGGTGAGCGCGGTCGGCTTGCCGAGCTTGGCCGACATGACGATGGTGAACGGCTGGAAGTACGAGCCGTCCTTCATCGCCGGCTTCAGCCCGGCCTTCTGGAACGCCTCCGCGACGTAGTCCGCGGCCTTCTGGATGCCCTTCGTCTCGATCCCGCGGCCCTCGCACTCCGGGCTGGCGAGGAAGAAGATGTCCTTCTGCATCCGGTCGAGGATGGGGTCGTCGAACGGCTTCTGCGCGGAAGTCGGTGCGGACAGCGCGAGCAGCACGGCGAACGCGAGTGTGGCCGCGAGCGGCCGGAACGTGCCAGACATGCCGGTATCCTTGAATGAAGGCAGTGGGCCGCGACCGGGGAGGGTTTGGTGAAGGTATTATGCGACAGGGGCGCAACTTCGGGCAAGAGGGAGCGTCCGGGAGAAGCGGCTTTGGCGAACGCGGAGTGGGAACGAGCGAGTGAGGGTTCCTGGCCCGCGAATGGGCCACCCGCAGCACCTGAACGAACCGTGGCCGTTCTGAGTGAAACGACTCCGCCCCGGAACGACCGGGCGGTTCGGTAATCAATTCGTTCAGATTTCAGAGCCGGCCGAAAGTTGTGCTATGGTTGTCACACGGGCTTTCCGAGAGCTTCGGCTCTGGTAAGGTTAATCGGTCCCTGTGGACGGCTTTGGATATAAACCCCTGATTTCGGACGAAACAGGGCCGAAAAGCCTTTGAATCGCCTGCCATTCTGACGTTTATGGGCAAAGCCGGCTTT
>JAYUBA010000183.1:0-2473 GCA_043741075.1 Frigoriglobus sp. | reverse complement strand
CGTCTTCTCGACGTTGCCGGCGGCGTCTTCGGCGTGCGCCTTCACCTCCGTTGCCGCGTCCAGCGTGACCTCCCACTCGCTGAAGTTCGTGGCCGTCGCCTTCGCCTCCTGGCCGTTCACCACCACGCGCTTCACGGTGCCGTTGTCGGTCGTGCTGCCGCGAACGACGAGCCTCCCGTCCTTCTTGCTGACGCTCGTGATGATCGTGGCCGGCGGCAGGTCGTCCACCACTTCCGGGAACGCCGGGAACGCCACGTCCTTCACCTCCGCGACGCGGGACTCGTTGCCGGTCAGCGTCGGCTCGTCGCGGAACGCCTTCGGGTCCGCCTTGAACTCGCCCGACTTGACGCTCACCACCATCGCGTGCCGGCCGGCGCCGAACCAGTCGTGGAAGTAGATCGGCACGCCCTTCTCGGACTTCGGCGTGGGGCGCGGGCCGCCGCCGAGGTTCGCCAGCGCCTTCGCCTTGCTCCCGTCGGTCCAGTTCACCGTCTTCACGTTCCGCATGTGCGTGACGGCCGCGCCGGTCGGGTTGTCGTCAGAAATCTGGATCAGCGGCATCCCGCCGGAACGGCACCCGTCGAAGGTCAGGCCGTCCACCACGAGCGGCCCGTACTGCACGCTCAGGTCGTCGTGGCCGCGGTTGAACGGCTCCGTGTGCGTCTGGCTGATGAGCACGTTCTTGTAGTAATGGTTTTCGTAGTTCGGGTGGTACACGCCGTAGGCGACCTTGTGGATGTGCAAGTTCTCGACGACGAGGTTCGGCACCTGCGGGCGGAAGCCGTAATGCACGTCCCAGATCTTCAGGTTCTTCACGACGAACGGGTGTCGCGCGTCCGGTCCGACGCGGTTCACGCCTTCGCCCAGGTTCACGCCGTAGAGGCCGTGGCTGCTGTGAACCTCGTTGTCCTCGAACCGCACGAACGGCAGCGTCCGCGGGTCCGTCTCCTTGCGCGAGCCGTCCGGTTGGCGGATCGCGAACAGGAGCTTGAGCGAACTCGACGGCGTGGCCTCGTAGCGGAAGCCGTAGTTGCCGCACTCGGCCGCGACGTTCCGCGTGAACGCGTTCAGGCTGCACGTCCACCAGAAGCCGGCGCCCTCGTTCGCGTCGAACGGAAGTATCTGCTTCGGCAACCGCTTGCCGTGAACCGCGCCGACCGCGAGGTTGCGGTCGATCACGTTGTACGTTTCGGTGCCGTCTTCGAGGAAGAAGCCGTGGCCGACGCTCTTGTACCCGACGTTGTCGCGGACCACGAGGTAATCGGTACCGTGGATGGTCACCCACCGGTTGTTGCTGTCCCAGATGGAGCACCCGACGACGGACGAGCCGCGCATGGTGTCGCGGCAGAGGTGGAAGTGGATCGCGTACTTGCCGAGCACGTCCTTCTTGCCGAGGTGCCGGAATTCGGCGTAACTGAGCGACCCGGCGGAGTGCTTGTGGTACATCGTGTGCCCGCGAACGCCGTCCGGCGCGGCCGATTCCACCACCACGTTGCGGCTCAGGTTCGCGACCTCCGCGCGGTACTCGCCGTCGCCGAGGTGCGCCATCGTCAGCGGCTTGTCGAAGGTGAACTTAGTTCCGGCGATTGCGGTGATGATGCGTTCTTCCGTAACCGATTCGGCCTTCGCGTTCCCGTGCGCCTGCGTGCCGGTGACGATGATCCGGTCGCCGACCGTCCACCCCGTCACCGGGTCCGCGAGTGACACCGCGGTGTCACCGATCTTCGCGGTCGCACCGAGCTTCACCCACGCGCGGGAAAGCGGTCGCCCGTGGAAGTCCATGCGCCCGCCGCAGCAGATGATCGCCGGGCACGTCTCCTTGTTCAGCCCTTCGACGTAGTGCAGGCGAATCAGCGCGCTCTTTGTGACCGGCTTCTCCGGCGTGCCAACGAGCAAGGCCGACTGAGCGCCCAACGGCACACGGGTAAAGTGGCCCTCGCAATCGAAGCCATCTTCGCTGTAGTCATCGCCCGGCTGAATCCTGATGAGGCCGACGTTCAGCACGGTGTCCTTGTCGGGAGCGAACGCGAGCGACCCGCTGATGTTGATGCCGCGAATGACTGCGTCGGATTTTACGTCGTAGGTGATGGCGTGGCGTACGCGGATTAGCACGCGGTCGCCGGCACCGGGAACCGCGTTGCCTTCCCAGGTGGTGGGCGCGGACCACGCTCCGCTCTTCACGGACATGATGACCGGCGGATCGGCGGCCAAGGTTGGGGACGCGAAGAGCGCGAACGCGGCGAGAGAGGCGAGGAGGCGCACGGGTGGCTCCGGTGGCGGGAGAGTGGTGTCGCGCGGTGGGACGGTGCGCGACGGGTGGGTTGAGTAAGAGTTTAGCCCGGCGCCAACCACGACACAACAGCCAACTCCCGCGGGGTGCAGTAACCGATTGTGGTGGTTACGCCTTGCCGGCCCAGTAGGCGTCCCATTGGTCGCTGGCCTGGACCGCGCACGGCGTCGCCATCCGCTCCAC